>JAJXTA010000174.1 GCA_021784265.1 bacterium
GCCATCGCGAGACACCGCCAACCCAGCGGGACTGGGATGATGCGGACGCGGCTTGGCCCAGGGCATCTTGGCCAGATCGACGCCGTGACAATGGTCACACCCGACGAAGCCCAATTGCGGCCGGCCGGTCCACCGACGCACATGGCTGAGCGCCCAGAGGTGTGCCCCCACCCCGGCGCTGCTGGCGGCCATCAGCACCACGAGGGCGATCCCGGCGAAGCTGCGCTTTCTCATCACTTCCCTTTCGCCTGAGCCAGCACGGGTGTGGACGGCCCCAGCCGGGCCAAGGGCAGATCGACCGCCAGCGGGCGATGGTTGGGCGGCGAATGGTTGTGCGGGGCGTGGCACCCGATGCACGTCCGGTTCTCCCCAGGGCGCACCCACAGGCTGGGCGCCTCCCGCCGCAACGAGCGCCCAGCGGCATCAATCGTCTCGAAGCCTAAGAGCGTATCGGCGGGAACCTCGACCAAAAACGACCCATCCGGCTGGACCGGCACTTGGCCCAAGACCGTCACTGTATCCGGTCCGACTCGAGCCACCACGCGTACCGCCGTCGCCGTGGCGTCACCGGCCGGCGGCGCCAAGCTGACCGTGCTCCGGTTGGCGTCCAGACAAAGCACGATGCCGGTTCGTTTCCCTGCCACCATGGTCGATAAGTGCCCCATCGGTGGGGGATGCGGCGCCACCGGCGTAGCCTCCACTGCGTCCCAAGACGTTTCCTCGAACATGGGCGGCGGCAGGGCCAGCGCTCCAGGACTGACCCGAAAGATCGCACTCACCCCCCGCATGCTCCGCCCCACCACGCCGCGCGACTCACAACAGACCAGCATGACCCCACCGGCCTCGGCCTCGACCGACCGGCAGGCCGGTGTGGCGAAGGGGAACAACCTCGCCCGGCTGGCAAAGGGCCGCGCCGCCAGCACCGCCTCGGCCCAGGCCCGGCGGGCCGAGGCCTCGGTTTCGGCCGCCAAAAATCCGACGCGACCCCGGCCCAGCTCACGTGGACGGCCCAGCCAGTCCGCTCCCGCGTGCTGGCCGGCGAAGGCGCGGATTTCTGTCCCGTCGTTGTTGACGGTGAACAAGGCCCGGCGGGGTTCCCCGTTCTGGTTGGGCGCGGGAACGGTCGCCACAAAGAGAATACGCCCATCCGCCAGCACTGTGGGGTCCCACTCGCCGGCGCCGTAGGTGAGCCGCCGTGGTGTGCCCCCGAGGCTTTGCGCATAGATGGCCGGTGGGACGGAGTTCGACTCCGCCGGGCCCGTCTTGGGCACTGGAGAGCAGAAGATCAGTTCCCCGGTCGCGATCACCGCCGGCGTCATGGCCCCGCCAGGGATCGCGGTCACCGCCCGCGGCCAGCTCCCTGCCACATCGGTCACGAAAACCTGCCACGGGGCCGAAACAACTGGCTTGGCCACAAAAAAGACCCGCCGGCCATCCGGGGCGACCACCGGATCTCCCGCGGCGGCCAGCCCCGCCGAGAGCACGCGGAGACGCCCCGGAACGTACGGGGGCACGGCGAGTACTACCCGGCTTCCCGCGGGATAGCGGCCCTCGAGGAGATCGGTCGCCGCGGGGGCTGGCCCCATGGAGGCCGGCGTTTCGGTGAAAACCACCGCCCCGGGAGGCAGGGCGCGGTCGCACCCGGCCGCGGCTAACCCGAGGGCCAAGGCCCCTAGCACGCTTGCCACCGGGCGACGGCGCCTACTCGAGATTGGCCGCGACGGGCTCCTCATGGCTCCCGCACCTTCACGATCCGGTCCAGGGCCACGTCCTTGAGCACCTGAACCTGGCCGCTCGGCCAACGAATTTCAACCTGCCGCACCGCCGCCGCCCGTCCTAGCCCGAAGTGCAGCCGACGGTCGCCGCAACTTAGGAAACCCGTGGGACACCGCGCTTCCTGGTAGTACTTCCGGTCCCCCGCCTGGACGGTGACGTGGGCGCCGAAACCGTCGCGATTGCTCTTGGTGCCTTCGAGGTCAAGGGTCAGCCAGTGATTGCCCGCCGCGCTCCGATTATGGAGCAAGAAGGGGCGATCGCCGAGCGTGGTCACCAAGACGTCCGGCCGGCCGTCGTTATCGAAGTCCAGCACTACGCATCCGCGGGCATTGATGCGCGTGGCGAAGAAGGCACCCCCCTTCTCCCGGACATTGGTGAAGTTGCCGGCGCCATCGTTCTCCAACAGGAGCGATTCCCAGCCCACTAAATGGTGCGGATCACCGTTGGCGATGAAGATGTCGAGCTTGCCCGCGTTGTCGAAGTCCACGAAGCCCCCGCCCCAGCCGACATATTCGGCGGTGATGGCGCCCAGGCCGGAGGCCATCATGCGGTCTTCATAGACGAACTTGGGCGTGCCCATGTAGAGCGAGCCATAACCCAAACGGGTCACCAGGATGTCCGGGATCAAATCCCCGTTGCAGTCGCCGATCGACGCCGCCATGGACCCGGCGGATTCCCCCACCGCATTGAAGGCCACGCTCGCCTGCACGGCCTTCTCGCTGAAGTGCCCCTTGCCGTCATTAACCAGCAGCAGATTCGGCGTCGCGTCGTTCGAGACGTAGAGGTCTGGCGCCCCATCCAGGTTGTAGTCCAGCGCCGCCACCGACATCGCCCGGTGGCCCGGAACCCGAATGCCCGCCGAGCCGCTGATGTCCTCGAAGGTGCCGTCGCCTCGGTTATGGTAGAGGACATTCTCCTCCGGCTTGTAGGCCAGCGGCCCAGGATAGGCCTCGGGGTTGAAGTAGAGTTTGTAGTTGGGATCAAAGGTGAGGTAGTTCGCGACGAACAGGTCCAGTTTGCCATCCCCGTCCGCATCGAAAAACACCGCCCCGATCCCCGTGCCCGTCCGCGCCAAGCCCGCCTTCTCCGTCACGTCCTCAAACGTCCCGTTGCCGCGGTTGTGATAGAGGATGTTGCGGCCCACGTTGATCACGAATAAATCCGGATAACCGTCGTTGTCGTAATCGGCGGAGATCGCGGCAATACCGTAGCCACTCCCCGCCACCCCGGCCTTCTCCGTCACGTCCTCGAAGGTGCCGTCGCCGCGGTTGTGGTACAGCCGGTTCGGCCACCGCTTGGTGCCCGGAGGCTCGTGGGTCACCCCGGGGAGCGGTCCCGCGTTGACCAGGTAGAGGTCCATGAACCCGTCCCGGTCGTAATCCAATACCGCCACCCCTGACCCATTGGACTCGAGAATGTTCGCAATCCGGTTGTCGCAAAACTGCTGGACGAACTTGATCCCCGCCTTCGCGGTCACATCTTCGTAAAGATCGTTCGACCCAGCCGGCACTGGGGGCGTCACCGCCAACTCCGCGGCCGGTCCCTTGGTCCCTGACGCGTCCGTTGGCCCGGCGTCGCTCCTCTGTCGCCGACAGCCCGTCGCCGCCAGCAGCAGCACCAGCAGCCCAACCACGGCCCAACCGGTGCGCCCCTCCGCCTCACCACAAGCCCGGTGCCCGCGCTTGGCCCGCCGCCCGACCCACGCCCGCCCGCGCTCTCCGTCCAAAAGCCTGCGTCGGTGCCTCACAGCCGTTCGCCCTTTCCAGACCTAATTCGCATTCGGATTCCGTTATCGTTTCGCCGTATTCACCACCGGGCGGTTCCAGAATCGCCTCTGAAAACGACCGGCCCGCCGCCTGTCCCTGGTGCCCTACCACCACCCGTCCCACGCGGGTCTTCCGGTCCAAGCGTCCAGCACCGACACCCTCGGTCAATCGACTCTGGCTGATGTGCTGTGGCGCGCATAGTGGCGGGACTGATCACATCTTACGAAGGGAGAGTGGTGAACGGGAGCCAACTGGTGGCGAAGCGGAGGCAGTGCGGGGAGGCGGCCAACGCGGACCGCGGGCCGTGCGCGCGGGCTAACCTTGATTTGCATCAAGGCGGCCAATTCATGGTTGGATTAGGCTCCCTCCCATGACTGATCATAACGTCGTACAAATCATCGATGTCCGCCAACTGGCTCCCCGCCTACGGCATCCGACCATCTTCGACACCTTCAATGCTCTGGCCGCAGGCCAGGCCCTCCTGATCATCAATGACCACGACCCGGTGCCGCTCTATTATCAGTTCGCCAGTGAGTACGCGGGCGGCTTCCGCTGGGAATACCTCGAACAAGGCCCTGAAATCTGGCGGGTCCGGATCAGCCGGGGTGGGTTTGCCGACCCTGGTTTCGTGCCGGCGCGCAAGCCCGCGCGCGGAGTGAGCGCACCGGTCGAGTTTGTGCAGCCGTTGGTGCTGGATGTGCGGCCGATCCTCGCCGCTGGTGACAGCCCCTGCGGGGCGATTGACACGGCGGTCGCCCAGCTCATCCCGGGCCAACCGTTCGTCCTGCTGGTCCCCTTCGAGCCACGCCCCCTCTACGCCAAACTCGGCCAGCAAGGGTTCACCCACCAAGCCAAGCCGGTTGAGGATGGGTCGTGGCGCGTCGAATTCCGCCGGAACGGGACGGCGCCGGTGTCGGGTCCCGCGACGGCAGCCGGGTGCGGCTGCGGCTCACATTGAGCCCGCCGGGGCGGCCACGAACAACGGAGGGGGCGGCGCGAACGCCAGCCCTCGGGTGCCGGGGTTGAGTTCTCCCGGGGAGGGGGAAGCTGGGCGAGGCGCTACTCGGCCCGGGTCAAGGCGATGCTCCGCAGGTTGATCGCGCTCCAGTTCTTGGGGTCTTGGGGTTTAACGCTGATCGTCAGGTCGCCCGGTTGTTCGACTTCGAGCTGGCCCAGATCGACGGAGCGGAACTCCGACCAGGCCCCCGTTTGCCCGACGTGGCCGACCAGCCGCTGACCGGCGGCGGCGAGCACAAACGTCGATTGCGGGTTGGTCGTGGCGCAGGCCGTGGTCACGTGGTACTTCCCTGGCTGGGTGAAATGCACCCGCCAGGAAACCCATTCCTCCCCCCGATCCCAGAACCCGAGGTTCGGCTGGCCGCCCTGAGCCTCGGTGTTGATCTGACTGCCATGCAGGTCGGCGGCCTCCGGCGTGAGCACCAGGTTGCCGTGGGCGTCGGGTTGCACCAGCACGGCGGCCGCTGCGACAGGTACCGGCTGGAGGTGACGGCCCGCGATTTTGAGCGTGCAGGCGAGCGAAGAGACCGGCTTGTCGGGCAAGGTCACGACCAGCGCGTCGGCCGTTTGGCTCCAGCGGACCTGGCCGCGGTAACCAAGCAGTTTGACCCCGGTGATCCGGCCGGCGGGCTGCGCCAGGGTGCGGATGGTGATCTGCCCGTCGGCAGGCCAGCCCAGGGCGAAGGCGTAAAGGGTGTTACCCTTCCGGGTAAACCGGATGTCCCGGGCGGAAAACCCAAAATCCTCCTTGAACGCTCCCCCCTTGACCTTGGCCGGGCCTTCCCCGTAGGTCAGCCAGGGGCGGGTGCCGTAAATGGCCTCGCCGTTAACCCGCATCCAGTCGCCCACCTGTCCCAGGAGTCGCTCGACGTCCGGATCCAGTGAGCCATCGGGGCGCTGCACGATGTTGAGCAGCAGGTTGCCGTTCTTGCTCACGATGTCCACCAGGGAGCGAACGACCCACTCCGCCGAGCGGTTCTTCCAGTTGCGATCGTAAAACCAATCACCAATGGAGGTGTCCGTCTGCCAGGGATCGGGATTGATCTTGGCCATCACCCCGCGTTCGAGGTCCTCGACCCAGCGGCCCTCCGACCTCTGTTTGCAGCAATACACGACCTGGAGATGACCCGGGTGCTCCTTCAAGTTGGTGTTATAGAGGTCGGCGATCATATCCCGCCCCACCGCATTGCCAAACGGCACGCCCCCGTCGGTGTAGAGCAGGTCCAGGTGGTACTGGGCGATGAGGTCGGTCACGCGGAGGAACCACTCCTTCTGCCAGTCCGGATTCGTGCTGTACCACCCCTTGTCGTCGGGAGCGGCAGGCGGGTGGTACAGGTCCCAATACTTGGGATCGGCGCCGTCATACGGAACGCCCCGCTGGGGGCCGAACTTGTCGGCCCCGTGGGCCACTTGAAACCAGGTGAAACTGGCGCCCATGTGCTCCGAGACGCCGAAGCGCAGCCCGTACTTCTTGGCCGCCTTTTGCCATTCGCCCACCACATCGCGTTTGGGCCCCATGTTCACCGCGTTCCACCGGTGGAACCGCGAGTTCCACAGATCGAAGTTGTCGTGATGACACCCCATGCTAACGAAATACCGGGCCCCGGCCTGCTTGTAGAGGGCCATCAGACGGTCGGGGTCCCATTTCTCCGCCTTCCACAGCGGGATGAGGTCCTTGTACCCGAACTCGGAGGGGTGGCCATAGCGGGTCAGGTGATCCTGATAATCCTTGTCGCCCTGAAGGTACATGCGCCGCGCATACCAGTCCCCCATCATCGGCACCGATTGCGGGCCCCAGTGGGCCCAAATGCCAAACTTGGCATCCCGGAACCACTCAGGGCATTGGTATTGCTTGAGAGAATCCATCGTGCCTTGGAACCGGCCGGCCGCAATGG
>JAJXTA010000175.1 GCA_021784265.1 bacterium
GGAGACGGGCGAGAACGGAGTTCTGGCGTCCACCTCGGCGGGCGCGCTCGACCCCCGCTTGGTCGATCTCACCTATCTCCCCCGCAACACGGCGTTGCGCCCGGGTCAGACGGTGTACACCAGCGGCTTGGGCGGGGTCTTCCCCGCCGGCATCCCGGTGGGCGCCATCGTCGATTCGCGCAGCATCGGGTATGGGCTGGCCACCGAGGCGCGCGTCAAGCTCAGCGTGGATTCCAGCCGGCTGGAGGAAGTGATGGTGCTGTTCCCATGAACTGGCCGAAGACCGCCTGGCTTTTGTTGCTGGCGTTTCTGGGCGTGTTCGCCGAGGCGGCGGTCGAGTGGCCGCGCCCCTGGTGGGGCGTGCAGGTCAACGTGCTGCCCCCGCTGATGGTTTACGCCGCGGCGTCCACCGACCTCGCCAGCTTGGCCTTGCTGGCCTTGCTGGGCGGGCTGTGGTCCGATGCGCTCTCGGCCAACGCGCTCGGGGCCAGCGTCGCGCCGCTCCTGGTTCTTGGGCTGGTCACGGAGCGCTGGCGCGACCTGGTGCTCCGCGAGTTGCCGTATGCCCAGTTCATTCTCGGCTCGGGCGCCAGCGCGCTGGCGCCGCTGCTCACCTTATTGATCCTCCTCAGTGTCGGCCAGCATCCGCTGCTCGGCTGGGGTTCGCTCGGGCAGTGGGTGGCCACCAGCCTGATAGGAGGCGCGCTGACACCGATCTGCTTCCGGCTCCTCGGCCGGCTTGAGGCCTGGTTCACCTATCAACCGATGCGCGAGTCCCCTTTCCGCCCGGACCGCCAGCTCAAACGCGGCCGCTCCTGACCATGCTCATCGTGGACCAACTCCGGAAGGACGACCCGCGCCTGCGCCTGTTGGCGCTGGCGGTCTTGCTCGGCATGAGCCTGCTGTTGACCGGCCTGTGGTACGTGCAGGTCGTCTCCACCCGGCGGTACCAAGCGAGCCTCCAAAACCAAACCTTCCGCACCGTCCGCATTCCCGCCATCCGGGGCAAAATCTTGGACCGCAACGGGCTGGTGCTGGCCGAGAACCGGCCCAACTACAGCCTCGATCTCTACATCGAAGAATTGCGGCCGGAATTCGAAGCGGCCTTCACCCGCGCGCGGGCCGGGCGGCGCCTGAGCCGCGCCACGCGCACCCAACTCCAGGCCGCGACCCGCTATGCGGTGGTCAGCAACGCCGTCCAGCGCGTCGCCCGTTTGCTGGGCAAGCCGATGGACCTGACCGAGCGGGAGTTCCGCCGCCACCACGATCAGTGGCCCTATCGCCCCCTGCCCCTACTGGAGAACCTCGACGCCCAAGAGATTGCCCGCTTCCTCGAACAACCCCGCAGCACCCCGGGGATCGACATCGAGTCGCAGCCGGTGCGGTTCTACCCCGCCGGCACGGCGGTGGCTCACCTGCTCGGCTACCTCACCCGCGACGACCAGGTCCGCGATGACGAGGAGGGCGGCTTCAACTACAGCCTGCCCAGCTTCCAAGGCGCCCTGGGCATCGAATATGCCTTCGATAAAGAATTGGCCGGCAAACCGGGCATCAAATCGGTGGTGGTGGACAGCCTCTCCTACCGCGAGGCCGAGACGGTCTGGCTCACGGCCCGGGCCGGCCAGAACGTGGTGTTGACGCTCGACCTGCCGATCCAACTCGCCGCAGCCCGGGCCTTGCGTTCGTTGGGGGCCAGCGTCCGCGGCGCGGTGGTGGTCCTGGATGCGTTGGACGGGGATGTGCTCGCCCTCGTCTCCTCGCCCGCGTACGATCCCAACCAGTTCGTGAGTCCGATCGGCAGCGAGGCCTGGGCCAAGCTCAACGATCCCAAATTGCAGCCCATGCTCAACCGGGCGACCCAAGGCGCCTATCCGCCGGGCTCGGTCTTCAAGCTCGTCGATGCCTTGGCCTGCCTGGACTGCGGCGCGCTCACCCCAGCCAGCATTACCAACCTCTTCCACAGCCGGGGCTACTACCAACTGGGCCGCCGCGCCATTGCGGATACCGCCCCGGCGGGCGATTATGATTTCCGGCGCGCCCTGGCGCGCTCCTGCAACACCTATTTCATCTACTACGGTTTGCGCGCGGGGCGCGACCGTCTCTTGACCTGGGCCCACCGCTGCGGGTTGGGCGAACGGATCGGCTTGTCCACGCGCCAAGAGACCGCCGGCTACGTGCCCCTACCGGAGGACGTCAAGGGCATCTGGAACGAAGGCAACGTGGCCAATCTGTGTATTGGCCAGGAGATCGCCGTCACGCCACTGCAAGTGGCGATCATGACCGGCGCCATCGCCAACGGCGGGGTGTTGTTCTGGCCGCGCTTGGTGGACCGGGTCGATCCCCCCGAGCCCGGATTGGACGACCAGGCCACCCGCCATTTCCCTCCGCAGGCCCGCGGTCTGCTGGGCGCGGCACCGCTCTATCTCCACCTCGTCCGCCAGGCAATGCTGGCCGATACCGAGGACCCCGAGAACGGGACCGCGTTCAAGGCCTTTCACGCGCGAGACCGGGTCACCCCTCTGTTGAAGGACTTCCGCGTGGGGGCGAAAACGGGCACGGCGCAGGTCAAGGATGTCCACGGCCGCCTGCGGGAGGAGATCACCTGGCTGGCCTCCTTCGGCCCCTACGAGACCCCGCGCTACGTCGTGGTGGTGATGGTCGAAGGCGGCGGCTCGGGCGGGGGCACCTGCGCCCCGGTGGCGCGGGAAGTGTATCAAGCGATTGAGCAACGGCTGGCCCCGCGCGCGGGAACGCGACCCCAACTGGCCCGGGACAACTGAGATGCGCTCCACTCCCTTTACCGAACGGCACGCGCGGGTCGATTGGCCCTTGCTGGTGGCGCTGTGCGGGTTGACCCTCCTGGGCGCCCTCTTTATCGCCAGCGCGACGCTGGTCAACGAAGGCGAAGGGGGGGCGTTGTGGCGGCATGCGTGGTTCCGGCAGGTGGTCAACTACGGGGTGGGGTTGATCGCTGGGGCGCTGATCTGCGCCGTCCCCTACCATGTCTTGAGCCGGTGGTCGATGGTGGCCTACTGGGCCATGATCCTCTTGCTGGGGCTGGTGCTGCTGGTGGGCACGGTCAGGTTCGGCGCGCGCCGCTGGATCAGTCTGGGCCCCTTCCCCTTCCAACCCTCGGAGTTCACCAAGATCGCCTTCATCCTGGCGCTGGCCCACTACCTCAGCCGCCCCCCGGACGAGTTGCGTCGGCCGTGGGTGTTGCTCCAGGCCTTAGGCATGACGGTCCTCCCGTTTGTGCTCATCCTGCGCGAGCCGGACCTAGGGTCGGCCTTGGTCTTCCTCCCGGTGGGGACCGCCATGATGTTCGTCGCCGGGGTTCCGACCGCCTTCCTGCGGCGGCTGCTGGGCGGCATCGGGGTGGTGATCGCCCTGCTGCTGGTGGACATTCTCTTTGCGCCGCCGCGTTGGCAGGTCCGGCTGGAGCCCTATCAGCGCAAACGGCTGATGGTCTATTTCGGCAAGGACTTCGCGCCCGCCAACGCCAACGAAACGGAGCGGCAACGGGCGCGGCAGGAACAGCGCGACCACTCGTACAACGTGGAACAGGCCCTCATTTCGGTCGGTTCGGGCGGCCTCACCGGCAAGGGCTGGCGGCACGGGACCCAAAATGCCTTGGGCTACCTGCCGCGGGCGGTGGCCCACAACGACTTCATCTTTGCCGTGATCGCCGAAGAGAGCGGGTTTGTGGGCAGCGTGCTGGTCCTGACGCTCTACACCGTGGTGCTCTTCTGTGGCCTGCGCACCGCCGGCCAAGCGCGCGACCGCCTGGGCAAACTGGTCGCCGTCGGGGTGGTCACCCTCTGGTTTAGCCATGTCTTCATCAATATCGGTATGAACATTCGTCTGATGCCCGTGACCGGGATCCCACTGCCGCTGCTCAGTTACGGCGGAAGTTCGGTGGTCTGCTCCTTGATCGCCGCGGGCCTGCTGGAAAACGTCTATCTCTATCGTCGGCTCTACTAACACCCATGAACGAACGCAACTTCTCCCGCCGTCGGCGTGGCGGCCAACGCTTCCGTCCGACCGGCGGGGCGAAATCCCAGTCCTTCCGCCCGGAGCGCGCCGCCACCGAGGCGCGCGCCCAAGCCCTCGGGGACAAACCCGCGGACGAGGCCATCTTCGACCAGCACCGGCACGCCCGCGAAATCGAGCGGGCCGAGAACCGGGCCGCCGGCTTGCCCGAGCAAGCCCCGGAACCGCCGCTGGAGTCGGCCCCGCCCAACCCGTCGGATCATAAACGCGACTTCCGCGAACCCCACCTGGACACCCCGGCGGAGGTCGAGGAAGAAGCGCACTTCCACCCAGTGCCGGTCCAGGAGCCGCCTCAGGGCCTCGTCGGCACCCTGCGGGCGGCCGCGCACAAGGTGATGAAAAGGGTGCAACACCTCATCAAGCCGGCCAAGAAGGTCCACAAAGAGGTCATCATCAACGCCGAGTCGCTCGAAATCCGCGTCGCCGTCCTCGAAGACGGGCGCCTGGAAGAGTTCAACATCGAGCGGACCGCCGACGAACGGCTGGTCGGCAGCATCTTCAAAGGCAAGGTGCGCAACCTCGAAGACGGCCTCAAGGCGGCCTTTGTTGATATCGGCTTCGAGAAGAACGCCTTCCTGCACTACTGGGACATTGTGCCCGCGGGTTTCGACAGCGGCGTGGAACTGGTCGAGCGCGAGCCCAAGCGCCACCGGGAGAAGCCGCGCATCACCCAGAAAGACATCCCCCGGCTCTATCCGCCCGGGGCGGAGATCATCGTCCAGGTCACCAAAGGGCCCATCGGCACCAAAGGCCCGCGGGTGACCACCAACCTGGCGCTGCCCGGCCGCTTCCTGGTGCTCCTGCCCAACTCCGACCAGAGCGGGGTCTCCCGCAAAATCGAGAACCACGAGGAGCGCCAGCGCCTCAAGGTGATCCTGCGCAAGCTCAGCATCCCGGAAGGCATGGGCGTGATCCTGCGCACGGCCGGTGAAGGTCAGCAGGCGCGCTACTTCGTCCGCGACCTGGCCCTGCTGCTCGAGGAGTGGCGCCTGGTCCAACAGCGGATGGAAGAGCGGCCGGCCCCAGCCTGTGTCTTCCAGGAACCGGACCTGGTCGAACGCACCGTGCGCGACTTCCTGACCGAGGATGTCGAGCGCATCGTCATCGACGGCGCCGAAGATTACGAGCGCATCCGGCAGATGGTGGCCAAGATCTCGCCCCGCTCGGCGAACAAGACCAAACTCTACAGCGACTCCCAACCCATCTTCGATCGCTTCAATATCTCCCGCCAGTTGGAAAGCGCCTTCTCCCGCCAGGTCCACCTCAAGAGCGGGGGTTACTTGGTCGTGGATGAAACCGAGGCGCTCGTGGCGATCGACGTCAACACCGGGCGCCATAAGGGGGGCAAGGACCCCGAATCCACCATCCTCAAGGTGAACCTCGAGGCGGCGGAGGAGATCTGCCGCCAGCTCCGCCTGCGCAACATGGGCGGGCTGATCGTTCTGGACTTCATCGACATGAAGGCCCACCGCGACCGCCAAGCGGTTTACCAACGGGTGAAGGAAGGCCTCAAACGGGACCGCGCCAAGACCCATATCCTGCCCATCTCCCAACTCGGCTTGATGGAAATGACCCGCCAACGCCACACCGAGAGTGTCCGCTCCGCCGTGTACGACGATTGCTCCTACTGTAAAGGCCGGGGCAAAGTGAAGAGCCCCCTCACCATGAGCGTGGAAATCCAGCGGAAACTGGGGGAAATCCTCAAGAAACGCCACCGCGACGAATCCGATTTCCAGCTCCGCATCGTGGTCAATCCCACCGTCCTGGATCGCCTCCGCACCGAGGACGAGAAGCTGATCATCGAGATGGAGAAGCGCTATTTCGGGAAGCTCTCCTTCCGCGCCGATCCGGCGTTCCACGCCGAGCAGTTCAAGATCGTCAACGTGGCGACCAACGAAGAGCTGGCGAGCGTGGGCGGGTAAGCTGAGGTCCAGGGGCGCGGCCCGCCCTCCGGCCCGCCGCCCGCCCCACGCCTCCGCGGCGGCCCTTGAACGCCGGGCGGCTTCCCGTCAGACTCCGCCGATGCAACGTGTCCTCCGCGCCCCGGTCACCCGTCCCGCGCCTGGGCGCCGCACCCACCACGCGGCGACCCTGCTCTTGATCGTGGCTGGGCTCCTCTGCCCCATGCGCCCCCTGGGCGCCGACCTCTCCTCGTACGCCCGCGACCTGCAGACCCAGTTGAAGGAGAAGGTGCTACCCTACTGGTACGACACGGCGGTGGACTGGCAACGCGGCGGCTACCTGCTCTCCGATGACGGCTCCGGCCATCCCCCCGCCGCGACGGAGAAACAGCTCGTCACCCAACCGCGCATGGTCTGGGGCTTCTCCCTGGCCCACGAAAATGGTTACAGCGACCGGCACCGCGATTACCTTAAGGCCGCCCGCAACGGCTACCG
>JAJXTA010000176.1 GCA_021784265.1 bacterium
CGCGGCGGCCCGGCCAGCGCGCCGCCCGCCGCCTCGGCTCCTGACCTGTGGCATGCCCATCTGTGATTCAACATTCCCCAAACCGGACGCGCCGTCCAGTGGGAAGCACCGCCACTCCCGCACTACGGGGAGTGCCGCCCGACCGCGCCGCGAACGTCCGAGGCGCGCTCACCGGCCGTGCGGCTCGATTTCGACGTAATCAATGACCGCGTTCTCGCCTCCGTCCGCAATCGCCTCCAGCCGGACCTCATCCCCGGGCACGAGCGTCACGGGCGGCGTTTGCCGACGAGTCGAGGTATCCGCGTTTGGACGGCGGCCGGGTAGTTGGGCGTCAGCCGCCCACTGATCCACAAGCCGGCCGGCCACCAGCAGGCGGAAGCGGGATACGCCGTTGTTCTGGTCGAAGTACTGCACGCCTAGATCGAAGCACCCCGCCCGACCATGATAGACGAAGCTGACGGTGCCGTGCCGGTCCGGACTCACGCACTCGACGGCGTGGCCGCCGGACGCCGCTTCCCAAGGCTCGATGCCGATGACGGCATAGCCATCGAGCGTCAGCGCCTCAGCCTCGAGGCGGTTCGGGTAGTGGCCGACGCGGCCGTGGACGTCGGGGATGCCGGATTCCTTTAAGAACCAACGGCAGACCGCGTCGCGCCAGACCTCGGCGTGGCCGGCTTGGTATTGGAGGCGGGCCAAGACCTCGGCGTAGCGTGCGTCGTCGATGCGGCCTCGAAGGGTCTTCCACTCTCGCACGAACTGACGAGCCTCGGCCGCTCCTTGATAATGAGAATCGTAGATGTGCTGGATCACTGTCTTGCCCGAGTGGAGCGAGTGGGTGTAAGCGACGTGATGCAGGAACAGGAGCAGGTCGTCGGGACACGTGGCCAGCGACTCGAAGCACCGGGCCACCGGTGGGGAGTATTGGCCAACGAACCCGGTGCCCGTGGCCACCGTGCGATCCATGCCCACGCCCTGGGCGTCGGCGCGGTGCCACTGGCCCCAACCGTTGCGCTCGGAGGACTCGATGCCCGGCCCGTAATGGCTGCCGAGGATGTCGGTGAGGGTGCCGGCGCCGAGCGGGCCCGTGTAATCCTCATAGACCGGCCAGGAGCGGAGCAGCAAGCCAACGATGGTGCCGACCACCCGCGGGTCGGAGCCAAACGTCAACCGTGTCCATTCCCTAGCGACGCGCCGAGCGGTAAGGTCGGGGTCCCAGGCCAGCCGGCCGAAGGCGTAGAGATTCGCCAGCGCCAAGGGGTGCGCGAGCCAGTTGGTGGCCTGTCCGAGATTCGAGACGCCGGCGAACGCGCCCAACGGTTGATGAAACACGCTCCCCGCCACCAAGGCTTTGACCGGCGTGCCTTGACCCCGGGCTTGGAGGTCGAAATCGAGCACCCCCTTCCAGAGCGGGGCCAGAAAGCAAAGGTGGCGTTGCTGGCCCAGGTACTCTTGGGTGATTTGCAGCTCGAGCCCCTCGCTCGTGCGTGCCAGCCCGCTAAACAAGGGTGAGGCTGGCTCGCGCACCTGGAAATCAATCGGCCCGTTTTTGATCTGCACCACGACGTTCTCGGCGAAACGCCCGTCCAGCGGCTGGAAGTTATCGTAGGCCGCCTTGGCCCGATCGTTCTTGCGGTTGCGCCAGTCCAGGTGGTGATCGTAAACGAACGCGCGATAGAACAGCACGCCCCCGTGTCGGGCGGCGGGGCGGGCAATGACGTTGGCGGCGTCGGCATGGGTGCGCCCATAGGCCGAGGGACCAAGGCGACCTTCGGAGTCCGCCTTGAGCACGAAGCCTTGGAGATCCGGGACCGCGGCATAGACCGTGTCCACGGTCCGCTGCCAGAAGGCGACGACCCGCGGGTCAAGCGGATCACAGGTGGCAAGGCCGGCCAGCCGTTGGGGACTGGCAAAGTCCAGGGCGAGGAGGAGCCGCACGCCCCACGGGCGGAAGCTCTCAGCGATCCGGGCCAAGTCAGCCAGATGAGCGGGAGTAAGCAACCGGGCGTCCGCGTTGACGTTGTTGACGCAACAAGCGTTGAGCCCGACCGAGGCGAGCAGACGGGCGAAATCGGGCCAGCGAGCCTGATCTTCCGCCAGGTGCCCGGCGTCCCAAAACAACGAACGGCCGGCGTAGCCACGTTCGATCGTGCCATCGAGGTTGTCCCACTGGTTGAGCGCCCGGAGCGGGACCCGTGGGCTCTCATGCGCGTCGAGGCCCGCGATGGGCTGCCGGAGCGCCAGCCGGCGCAGTAGGGCAAAGGCGCCGTAGAGGACCCCCCGCTCGTTCTCCGCGGCGATCAGCACGAAGCGATGTTTGGCGTGGCGGACCGTGGTCAGCCAGTAGCCGTCGGGCCGCAGGTCCAGCGGCGGATGAAGCCCCGCGAGCGCAACCTGGAGCGTTGGCAGCGTGCCGAGCAAGATCGCGTCGGTGTCGGGTAGCCGATCGCTGGCCCGGACGGGGCGCTTCAACATGCCTTGCAGGCCACGGACCAATTCCCCCTGCGCCGCCTCCACGGACGCCGACCAGTCCAGCGCCGCGACCACACCCAGCGGCGAATCCTCGGGGCGGGAAGCGGCGGCGGGAAGCGGCGGGTAACGCAGCCACGCCTCGTAGCCGGTCTCAGCCCAAAGACGGGCGACGGCCAGCGCCAACCCAAAGCTCCCAACCACCCAGCCCACCCGCCAGACCGCTGAGGGGACCCAACCGGAGGACCGTCGTCTCATACGCCCAGCACCCGGGGGAGCGGGCGAACGTCGGCGCGCCGGTCCGCGGCTGCGGCACCGATCGGTCTGGCGGACCGCGTGAGGGCCCGAGCGAGACGCGGCGCCGAGAGGTTCACGCTACTCGAGCAAGTGTGCTGGGGCCACCTGGATCTGGTCGAAGACGTGCCCGGGCATGGGGGCCGCCGCCATCGAGCCGTCGGCCTGTTGCGCCACACACACCACCACCAATGCCCCGCGCGCTACCTCCACCACTGGGGCGGCGCTCAAGTTCCGCATCCGGACCAGATAGCTCAGCACCTTGAGCCGTTTCTCCCGCACCAGGAGGTGCAGTTCCACGGTTTCCTCGAACCGGAGCGGTGCGCGGTAATCGCATTCGGCATGGACCCGCGGGAACCCCATCGGGGGGTCCAAGTGCCCCAGCATCGCCGAGAAGCCCAACGACCGATAAAAGGCGTGCTCGACCGACTCCATGTAACGGAAGAAGTTGGCGAAATGCACAATGCCGGCCATATCGGTTTCGGAGAACTCGACGCGACGTTGCAGCTTAAACTCGTAGGGCATGAAGGGGGCGGGATTACCGGACGCCGGTACGGCGCGACCAGACCGAGGCTCGGCGGGTCATGACGTCGGGCGGGTTGAGGAGCAAAGGCGGGGCGGAGGCAAGGCTCGAGGGGTTAGGCGGTACCCACGGGCGCTGGGGCGGGCGACGGCCGCCTGGCGGCGGCCAACTCACCGAAGAGTTCAACCAGCTTGTTGGCCATGGTGGCCGCGCTGTAGTGCCGGTGTACCGCCGCGTGGCCGGCAGCTCCGAGGCCCCTGGCCGCCACCGGATTCAAAAGCAAGGACTCCAAGGCATCGGCCAAAGCGACAGCATCACCCGGCTCGCACAGGATGCCGCCGCCCGTCGCCCCGATCAGCTCGGGAAAGGCCGCGTGCCGCGGCAGCACGGCGGGCACCCCGGCGGCCAGGGCCTCGAGCACGTAAAGCCCAAACGCCTCGCCGTAGAGCGCCGGCACCGAGAACACCGTGAGCGAACGCAAGAAGAGCAGTTTCGCCGGGCGGGAGAGGTTGGGACAGAACTCGGCCGCCCCCAGGAGGCCCTGGGCGCTCAGGCGCTCGCGCTGGCGCTGGACGAAGGGTTCGTCACCCGGGCCACACCCGCCGCCGACGCGCAACGTCAAGGCTTTCACCCGGTCGCGCTTCTTGAGCTCGATAAACGCTCCCACCAGCGTGTCCAGGCCTTTCTCGGGGCACATCCGGGCGAAATAGCCGAGGACCGGCGCCGGCGCGGTCCCGGTGTCCGGTGGTGCCGGCGGTGTCGCGGGGAAACCGTCGAGGTTGATTCCATTGGGAACAACACGAATGCGGTCCGGCGGAAGCTTCAACCGATCGGCCATGCGAGCGGCAAAATACTGGCTCGGCGCGATCAGCGCGTCCGCTTCCCGCGCCCGTTCGCCCAGGGTGCGCCAAGCCTCGGTGCGCACGTGCGCCGGCAGGGCGTCCAGGAAGGAGTCCTCGCCCTGCAACCCGCAGGCCACCGGGACACCCAGCTCGGCCCGCAGACGGCGGACCAGGCCGATGAGCAGGCCGTTGGACAGGCAGATCGCGTCGGGCTTGGGCTGCGTGCGCAGCCAACTGATCAGGTCGGCGAGCTCGCGGGCTTGGTTGCCCTGCTCGCCGCGCAGCATCGAGAGGGTCAGGTCCCCTACGTCTGCTGGGCGGGTTTTGGCGGCAAACGGGGCAATCCGCTCCAGCAGTTTCGGGGCGGCGAGCAGGTTATGGAGCCAGCCCGGGCTGGAGCGGAACAACGGCGATTTCTGTTCGAGATAGACGTTCAGGCCGCTGAAGAAGATCGGCACGCCCGCGCTGGCATCCGGCTCTTCCAGGGTGAGGGGGAGGTACAGCGGCACCAGCAAGGTCGGGTGCCCAAGCTGACGCAAGGCAGCCACCAGGGCATTGTCGCGGAAGCAATTGCCGCAATACATGCCCCCGGCGCCCGGGGTAAGTTGGACCAGATTCACGGGCCTGGTTCAGGCAGGCGCCACGCGGGCTCCCGCCGTCGTCGTCAACGGCTGCCCCACCGGCAGCGCTCCCGGCACCGGGACAAACTCCGCCACCGCGTTGAACAGCCGCGAGAAGTCTTTGTTAACGTCGCCCGAAAGGCAATCGGTAATATCGCCCGCCAGCTCCGGGTAACGCTCGGTCAGCATGCGAAAAGTAAAGCCGGGTTCGTAAAAAGCATAAACCAATTTGCGCATGTTTTCAATCCCCTCGCGCAAACTGGCGGCATACGGAGCAAACCGGGTGGGGCAAAGGTCATTGGCGACCAACCCGGCGTGCACGCTCTCGGCGGCGAGCACTCCGCTCTTGAGGGCAAACATCAGGCCGGACGAGAATACCGGGTCCAGAAAACAGAAGGCGTCCCCGACCAAGAGCAGGCCCGCGGCGCCGCAGTGGCGAGCATGGTAGGAGAACTCGCTGGTCACGTAATAGGGACCGGTCTGCCGCCCGCAGGCCAAGTGTTGTTCGATCCAGCGGTTCTGTTTGACCTCGCGCTGGAACATCGCCTCCGGAGTCTTGACGCCCTCCCGGGTGAGGTATTTCCCTTCGGCCACGACGCCGACGCTGACCCGATCGTTGTGCTGGGGGATGTACCAGAACCAGCCCCGCTCGGGGACGAAGGCGACGGTGGTGGCGCCGGCATCGAGGCCTGGGTCCCGCGCGGCACCCTCGTAGTAGGTCCAGACCGCCACCTTGTTGAGGGCAGGGTCCTTGAGCCGCCACTGGTTCCGCACCGCGGCAAAGGCTTCTTTCCCGGAGCAATCCAGCACCATGCGCGCGCGGTACTCGGTGCGTTGACCGCTCTGGTCTTGCGCGCACACTCCCACCACCCGGTCCGCCTCCCGCAGCAGGTGCAGGACGGTGTTCTCCTCCCGCACCGCGGCGCCGCGAGCGCGGGCGTTGTCCAGGACCAAGCAGTCGAACTCCGACCGCAGCACCTGCCACGTCTGGGCGATCTCGGGCTCGTAGCGCGTGGAAAAGTAAAACGGCTGACTCGCCTTCCCGGAAGCGGAGATGAACTGGACACTGTACTTCTTCACGAAGGCCGACTGGCCCATCCGCTCGACGAGCCCGAGCCGCTTCAACGGGTGGAAGGTGAAAGGCAGGAGCGATTCTCCCACGTGGTAGCGCGGGAACTTTTCCCGCTCGAGGATCAGCACCCGGTGACCGAATTCGGCCAAGATCGTCGCCGCCGCCGCCCCGGCGGGCCCGCCGCCGATGATGACGACCTCATACTCACTGTTCGTTGTCATAAAGTTGGGAGCGGTCTCGCTCGAACACACGCCGGCGCCCCGGCGAGGGCCGCCTAGTGTACCACCCGTACTGGCAGGCGCCGGACGCGCCACCGCGGGAATCCGTCCTAAGCGCGCGCCGTGGCGGCGTCCGCGCCGACCCCGAGGCCCGTGGCGGGGCGGGGCTTCACCGGCGTGGCCGGAGGCAAGATTTCCACGATCTCCGACAAGGGCCGGCCCTGAGGGTCCCGGAGGGTGGTGCGTCGGCCATACAGGACCGGGGCCTCGGCCAAACCGAGCGCCCGGCCAATGAACTCGTCGGGATGGAGACGCAAAAAGGCCTGCGGATGGTTGGTGTGGTGGATCTGGTGGACCCGCAACAGGTGTCCCAACGGGACGCGCTCCTCCAGAGATCGGAA
>JAJXTA010000177.1 GCA_021784265.1 bacterium
GGATCGCGTTGGACTACCCGCAGTGACACCGCTGTCCCCCGGGCTGGCGGCGAGCGCGGGGCGGCGGGCGGCTCTGGGGTTTGGGGAGCAACAGCGGTGAACCGTATGGCGTGGGTTCGCGCGCGCCTCTCCGTTACTGAAAGAGCCGCGGCGCCAATTCGGCCAGGTCGTTCCGCCAGACCGGCCAACTGTGGGTGCCCGCGCTCAGGTGCCACTCGTGCCGGATGTGGCTGCGTTCCAGCAGCGCCACGAATTCCTCGTTGCGCCGCAAGAGGAAGTCATCTTTGCCGCACCCAAGCCAGAGGAGCTTGAGCCGGGCGTTGGTGCCGGCGGCGTCGGCCAGCGGGACGGCCACCCCCTCGGGTGCCGGCACTGCGGCGCTGAAGCCCGCTACCCAGGCGAACCGGTCCAGGTGGTTGAGCCCGATCCGCAACGCCTCCTCGCCCCCCATGCTCAGCCCGGCGAGGGCCCGCCCAGCCGCTTCGGTTCGCACGCGGTAGTGGGCCTCGACGAACGGGACCACGGCCTCCAGCAGGTCCTCCTCGAACCGCCGACTGTTCCGGTCCGCGCTCGCCGGTTCTTCCGCGAGCGAGGTGGCATGGCCATCCGCCATCACCAGGAGCATGGGCCGCGCCCGACCTTCGGCGATGAGGTTATCGAGGATCCAGTGCGCTTTGCCGTGCGTGGTCCAGGTGGCTGAGGTGTCCCCGTGGCCATGCTGGAGATAAAGAACCGGAAACCGGACCCCGGGCTCCGTTTCGTAGCTCGGCGGGGTGTACACGACCAATTCCCGCCGCCGACCCAGCACCTTGGACCAGTAACTATGGAGGTGCACAACGCCGTGGGGCACCTGCTGGAAATCCCACACCAAGGGCGGTTGGCCCGGCAGGTGGAGAATGCTGCTGCGCGGCTCGCGCATCGGTTTGACCGCCGGGTTGGCCGGGTCGATCATGGCGAGACCGTCCACCAGGAAGCTGTACTCGTAAATCCCCGCCGCGATCGGGCCCACGGTCGCGCTCCAAATCCCCGCCGCGTCCTTCGTCAGGGCGGTCCGGCGGGCCGCCCATTGGCCGCTCAGCAGGACCTCGCCGGCCTTCGGGGCCCGGAGCCGGAAGGTCACCCGGCCATCGGGCGCAATCTCCGGGGAGCGGACGGGAGTGGCCCACCGAGTCGGCACGGGTTGTTGGGTGGGGGACGGCTCCGGGGCAACGGGCGCGTCCGCCGGGTGGGCGGTGGGCCACCAGAGCAGGAACGAGGCGAGGAGCCGCAGATTCGTGTTCATGCGCAGCGTGCCGAATAATCGTTATGGTGGCGATGAGTGACGCACGGGCCACCGCTCCGCCGGCGAGACCACCGCGCCGCCTGAGTGGTCGCGGCGTTGACCCCGCCCCGGCGGCGGCCATTGCCTTTCCCTACCGGTTGCGCGACACTCCCGCCGGATGAGCAAGCGCTTTTATGTCACCACGGCCATCGATTATGTCAATGGTCAGCCGCACTTAGGCCACGCCTATGAAAAGGTGATCACCGACGTGATCGCGCGCGCCCACCGCAGTCTCGGCGAGCCCGTGTTCTTCCTCACCGGCCTGGACGAGCATGGGCAAAAGGTGCAACAGGCCGCGCTGGCCGCCGGCCAGACCCCGCAGGCCTATTGCGATGAGCTGGCGACGGCGTGGCGGTCGTTCGCCACCAAATTGGACCTGAGCATCGACGACTTCGTCCGGACCACCTCCCCGCGCCACCAAACGACGGTCCAGGCCGTTCTGACCCGGCTCGACCGGGAGGGGCATTTCTATCCCGACACCTACCGCGGCTATTACTCGGCGCGCGAGGAGACCTTCCTCACCGAAAAAGACCGGCGTCCGGACGGGACGTTCGATCCGATCTGGGGCAACGTGGTCGAGTTGGTCGAGGAGAACTACTACTTCAAACTGGGCGCTCACCAGCCTTGGCTGCTGGAGTACATCGAGGCCCACCCGGACTTCATTGTGCCCGATTATCGCCGCAACGAGGTCCTCGGGTTCCTCAGGCATAATAAGCTGGAGGACCTCTGCTCGACCCGCCCGGCCACGCGCCTCGGCTGGGGCATCCCGGTGCCCTTTGCTCCGGCCTGGGTCACCTACGTCTGGTTCGACGCCCTGAGCAACTACATCAGCGTGCCGGCGGATCATGGTGACCCAGCGGTGCGCGCGGCGCTCGGGGAGGCGCTGCCGGCGACCCCGGCGGTCGAGGGCGCCGGTCCGCTCAGCCTTTGGCCGGCGGACCTGCACGTCATCGGCAAGGACATCCTCAAGTTCCACGCCGTCTATTGGCCCATCATGCTGCGCACCCTGGGGTTGCCGCTCCCGCGCCAGATCCTCGCCCACGGCTGGTGGCAGAAGGACGGTCAGCGGATGAGCAAGAGCACCGGCAACGTGGTGGACCCGGTGGCGGTGATCGACGCCTGGGGGGTCGATGCCTTCCGGTACTATGTCACCCGCGAGTTGGACGTCGGCGCCGATGGCAACTGGACCGACGCCGGTTTCCAGGCCCGCTACCAGGCCGAGCTGGCCAACGGCTTGGGCAACCTCGTCAACCGCTCCCTCTCGATGCTCCAGCGCTATCGCCAGGGCCGAGTGCCGGCCCGGTCGGCGGACTTGGCGGAGCCCGCCCACCAGGCCACCCAGGCGGTGCGGATGGCCCTGGCCGCCTACCGCCTCCAAGGCGCCTTGCTGGAAATCTGGGCTTTGGTCAACCGCGCCAACCAGTACGTGGATCAGACCGCGCCCTTCAGGTTGGCCAAAGACCCGGGGCAAGCCTCCCGGCTCGACGCGGTCCTGTACTCGTTAGCTGAGACCTGTCGCGTGCTCGCGGTATTGCTCTGGCCGTTCCTGCCCAGCACGGCGGGGAAGATCTACGCCCAGCTCGGACTGACGGGTGCGCCCGACCGGTGGAGCGGGGCCGAGTGGGGGCAACTGCCCCCGGGCCACACTATCGGTGCCGTCACCCCGCTGTTTCCCCGCAAGGACACCTGAGAGTGGCGGCGCTCGCCCTGGGCGCCACCGACCAGACCGCCGTGCCCAGGCGCCGTGGCGAAGACCGGCTGCGGTCAGCTCTCGGGAGGACCGTCCTGCCCGGCGCGAAATTCAAATCCTCAGTGTGCCCCTTCAGCCTTCCGCGCGGCGGGCCAACAGGAGGAACGCCCCGACCAACAGCGCGGCCCCAACCAAATAGATGATCCCGCCAAAGGCGATGGCCCGGCTGAAGTTAGCCACCTCGTTCGCCGCCCCGCCATAGGTGACCAGCCGCCCGATCAGCGCCGGCGCCATGGCCCCGCCCGCCCACCCTACGCAATTCATCAGCCCCGCCGCCGACGCCCGCGCCCGCGGATCGACCACGTCGTAGAGGGAGGCGAAAATGTTGGCGTCATAGAGGCCCTTGCAGAAACCAAACACGCTCATGGCGAACATCAACACTCCCACCTCGCGCGTGGTGCCGGTGAGGAAGACGAAGCCGGCCCCGCTCAACAACCCCAGGGCCTGGACCAGCATGCGCCCACCACGATACCGCCGGGCCAGCCGATCCGCTAATACCCCTCCCAGCGGGGAGCCGACCGCGCTGGCCAGTTGAATGAACACCGTCCCAGTGAGCCCGGCCACGGCCAGGTGCATGTGAAACTTCTCGTACAGGAAGGTGGGCATCCAGCTCAGGAACGTCGTCGCCACGAAGTTCGCCCCCACAAAGGCCAGCATGAGCAGGGGCGCCACCGGGGTCCGAAAGATGTGGCGTAACAACTCGCCCATGCCCAGCTTGCTTCCGGTGGCAAAGGCCTCCGGGCTGGGCTCCGCCTGCCCGCGCCGGGGCTCCCGCAGGGCTCGGCCCAACACGACCGCCAGGACCATCCCCAGGCCCCCGAACAGATAGAAACCCGTGCGCCAACCCCAATGCTCGGCGAACAAGCCGCCCAGCGTCGTGCCCCCGATGGTCCCCAGATACACGCTGGATTGGTGAATCGACATCGCCCGGGAGCGGGTGCGCCCGCTGTGGTAGTCGCCCAGGACCGCCATCGAGGCCGGGAAATAAAAGGCCTCCCCGAACCCTTCCAGGGCCCGGATGATGTAGAACTGCCAGAAGGTCCGCGCCCAGCCGGTGAGCATCGTGACCGTGCTCCAGAAAAGGAAGCCGCCGATGATGAGCGTCTTGCGCCGGAGCCGGTCGCCGATCATTCCCGCCAGGGGGGAAGCCCCGGCGTAAATGACCATGAACGCCGAGCTGATCAGCCCGAGCTGCTGCTTGTCAAAACGGAATTCATGCTCCAGCACGGGGAGGACGGCCGAGATGGCCATCCGGTCGGCGTAGTTGAAAAAGCAGACGCCCCAGAGCATCACCACCACCCACCACTTGTAGCTGGGTGCGGGAGGGACCGGGGACGGCTCGACGGCGGGGGCCGGGTTCAGAGGAGCTTCCAGTCGCGGTAGAGCGCGCGCAGCTCGCTCACCAGCCGGTCGTGCCGGGTGCGGGTTGCGGCGGAAATGGGGGTCTTGAACTCGCCGGTGGCCAACCCGCGCGCCACGATTGCGGCCCGCACATTGAGCGGGAAGGCCACGGCCTCGAGGCGGCCGGCCAAGTCTTTCAGCCGCTCCCGGGCAACCCGCGCCTTCTCGGGCGTGCCGGCCTTGACGGCGTTATAGACCTCCAACACCAACTCGGGCAGGGCGTTGACCAGCCCGCTGACACACCCCGCCACCCCCAGGGCCATTGCCTCCGCCAGTTGGTTCTCGCCCCCGGTGAACACGGCAAACCCCTTTTGGCGCCCCAAGGCGACCAGCGGTCCGTGGTAATCGAATTCGCCGCCGCTTTGCTTCAGCCCCCCCACCGGAACCCGGTCCGCAATGGCGGCGATGGTCTCCAGCCCCAGCCGGTTGCCGGTCCGCTCGGGGAAGTTGTAGAGAAACAGGGGCAAGCCCGCCGCCTCGCCCGCCCGCACGAAGAACTCGACCAAGTCCGGTTGGGCCACGGGGTAGTACCAGGGCGGGAGCAGCGCCACCGCGGCCAACCCCAGCTCCCGGGCGAAGCGCCCAAACTCCGCCACGGCGGCGGGCCGGACGTCGCTGATGTTGGCGATGATGGGGAGCGGACCCGCCTCGCCGCGCACCATCTCCAGGAACTGCCGGCGCGTTTCCTGGGAGAGCAGGAGGAATTCGCCAGTGCTGCCGAGGACCATCAACCCGTGGATCCCGCGCTCCCGCAGGAACTTCACGTTGGCCTTCAACTCCGCCGGCTGAACCCGGCCATCGGCGTCGGTGGGGGTCCAAAGCGCGGTCACGACCCCTGCGGTGGGTAAGCTCATAGTGGGGGTAACCCTAAGCCGCTGGGAGGGGAAAACAAGCCCGGAAAAGGGTGGATTTCAGGCTTGCAATGTCCTTCACCTGGGCATAAGGTGCCGCCAGAACCCAACGCAATCGTGGAAACGGCCTTGGCACTCACCGGAAAACGGGCGGCGGCCCGGCGCGAGGGCTTTACCTTGCTGGAGCTCATGGTTGTGGTGGTCATCATCGCGTTTGTCCTGGCGGTACTCTCCCCGGTGGTCACCCAATCCCGCCGAAACGCCCAGGGCGTCTTTTGCATGAACAATCTCAAGCAGCTCCAGATTGCGTGGGCGCTCTACGCCGAAGACCACGCCGACTGGCTGCCGGGGGTGCGCGGGGGTTCCTTCGTCGGTCCCGGGGCCTGGGTCTCCGGGTGGCTGGATTTCAGCAGCAACCCTGACAACACCAACACGGTCTATCTCACCGACGGGCGCTACGCGCAACTGGGGCCGTACGTGAAGAGCCCCGACGTTTTCCACTGCCCCGCCGACCCGAGCACCGTCACGGTCCGCGGGCAGCTCCATTACCGCGTGCGCAGCTTCTCGATGAATTGCTGGATGAACTACGTCGGCACCGAACAAATCGGGCAAGATTATTACGAGGTGTTCCGGCGTTCGACGCAGATCATCGATCCGTCCCCCTCCGATGCCTGGGTCTTTATCGACGAACACGAAGCCAGCATCAACGACGGGCTGTTTCAAATCGATCTCAAGGACCGCGGCATTAGCACCAAGATCGTGGACTATCCGGCCAACCGCCACAACGGCGCCGCCGGCATGTCGTTTGCCGACGGCCACACCGAGCTTAAACGGTGGGTGGACAACCGGACCGTCCCGGTGCGGAAATCCGGACAGTTGGTCCAGCTTAACGTGGCCTCCCCTGACAACCCGGATGTCGCTTGGCTCCAGGCGCGCTCGAGTCGGCCCAGGCGCGGGTCCGACCAATAACCGCGGCCTGGCGCCACCGGACCTCCGCCTCGCGGTCCCGCCGGTGCGGCGTTGCTTCCCCGTCGGCGAGCCCGGCCGTGGCGGTCCAGACCCTCCTGGCGGCCACCCCCTCATCCCCGGTGGCGGCCGCTTA
>JAJXTA010000178.1 GCA_021784265.1 bacterium
GTTGACTTGCACGTTGTTGGCGCCAAACACCATCCGAAACGCTTGCTGCATGAACAACGATACTCCCCAGGTCGCCAGCAGGGATTCCAACGGGCGCCGGTAGAGGAAGCGCACGACGGTCCGCTCCACCGCCCAACCGGCCAGGGCCGCCGTCAGGAAGCTGAGCGGAATGGCCAAGAGGAAATAGCTCTGGTACCACCACCCGGTCGCGTTCAGGCCGGGCAGGTGCAAGCCGAAGCTCAACGGCCGGCCAGCGAAGCTGAAGGGGAGTGTGATCGAGAAGGCGAACCCGGCCCCGAAAAGATTCTGGACCACGTAACAGGTGTAGGCGCCGACCCCGATCATCTCGCCGTGCGCCATATTGATGACCCCCATCAGCCCGAAGGTGATCGCCAAGCCCAACGCCACCACCAGCAAGACCGAGCCCAGGCTCAGGCCGCGGAAGACCGTGCCGAAGAAATGGACCCAGGTGATGTGTTCCTGGATCGAGCGGATGGCGGCGCGAGCCGCTTGCGCGACCGGGGCGGCGGTCGCCTTGGCGTTGGCCAGCCGCTGGAGATTGTCCAGCGCCCCGATGGCGCGGTAGCGAGCCAGGGCGGCGGTGGCCCCGATTTGGACCGTCGTGTTGGTATCTCCGAGTTGGAGCAGGGCGACCGCTTCGTCGAGGCTCTTCCGAACGGCGGCGTTGGGCTCCTTCTTCAACCGCCCGGCCAGCAGCGGGACATACTTCTCCCGCCCCGAGTTGCCCAGCTTGAGGACTGCCGACTGCCGGGCGTTGGGGTCGGGATCCGCTAGGGCGAGCTCATCGAGGGCCTGCTGGATGGTCCGGCGCAGCCGCATGTCGGTCTCGACGCTGGTGAGGTCAGCGGCGCCGAACCGCAGGGCGTGGCCCTGGGCGTCCGTGAGGACCTGGCCATCGGCGACGCGGAGAGCGCGGGCTTTTCCCGCGGCATCTTGTTGGTCCTCGAGCAGCACGGGCACTTTGGCCCCGTTGGCTCCCTCATAGAGGTACACCTCATCCCGGGTCCAGGCCGTCAGGACCTCTCGAACCACCCGCGACCCCGAATCCGCGAGTTCGGCCAGCCGTTCCTGTTGGGCCGGGCCGGTGGCCAGCAGGGCCTGAACCAGCGTGGCACGGAGGGCACTCTCGGCCAGAGGTGGGCCGGCGGCGCGGGCTGGGCCCGCCGCGAGCGTGAGCAGGGCGACGGCCCGCACGACGAGCCAGAGGGGTTTCATCGAAGTTGGAAAAGGGGTGGAGCCCAAGGCTCCACCCCTTTCGGGTTGCCGATCAGTCCCGCTCTCAACGGCGCAACAGGCAGCAAAGCTTTCGGTCACGTCCGGCGGCGCCCTACTTGCTCATGGCCGCCAGCTTCTCATCCAATCCCTTGAGCAGGAACGGCTCGCCGTAAACTTGATCGTAGGACTTGAGAATTTTGAACTGACCGTTGGCCCGGGTTTCGCCGATATAGACGTTCTTGGTGGCGTGGTGGTTCTTCTGCATCGTGATTTTGCCGCCGGGCCCCTCGAAGCTGATATCCCCGGCTTCGAGGGTTTCGCGGACCTTGTTCACGTCGAAGCTGCCCGCCTTCTCGACGGCCGCCTTCCAGAGGTAGGCGCCATCGTAGGAAAGCACCATCGGGCTATCCACGGCGCGTTTTTCCTTCACCACGCCGGGGTGGGTCTCGGTCTGGAGCCAAGCGTCCCAGCGCTTGAGGAAGCCCTTATTCTCCGGGGTTTTGAGGGACATGAAGTAGGTCCAGCAGCCCAATTCACCCACTAAGTCCTTGGTCGGCAGGGCCCGCAGCTCGTCCTCCGCCAGGCTGAAGGAGACGACCGGGCAGTCCGCGGGCGTCAACCCCGCCGCCGCGACTTCCTTGAAGAAGGGGACGTTGGAGTCGCCGTTGATGGTGTTGATCACGCAGGCGTCCCCGCTGGCCGCGAACTGTTTGATCTCGGCCACGATTTGTTGGTAATCGGTGTGGCCAAAGGGGGTGTATTTGCCGGCGGAGATCACTTTGCCGTCGGCGTCCTTGCGCAGGCCGCCCCCGATGTCCTCCAGGCGGATGCCGTGCAACAACAGGTATTTATAGAGGATCAGGTTGGTGGTCTGGGGATAGACGTAATCGGTGCCGATCAGGTAGAACTTCTTCTTCCCTTGGGCCAGGAGATAATCGACCGCCGGCGTGGCCTGTTGGTTCACCGCTTCGGCGGTGTAGAAGATGTTCTTCGAGAGCTCTTCCCCCTCGTATTGCACCGGGTAGAAGAGCATGCCGTTGTCTTTCTCGAAGACCGGCAGCACCGACTTGCGGCTCACCGAGGTCCAG
The DNA here is from genome assembly GCA_021784265.1 of bacterium. Lineage (GTDB taxonomy): Bacteria > Verrucomicrobiota > Verrucomicrobiia > Limisphaerales > J093 > JAJXTA01. The sequence goes on from JAJXTA010000178.1 coordinate 2,325, forward strand.
CAGCCGAAGACCACCGCCACCTTGTCTTCCTCGAGCAATTGCTTGGCTTTTTCGGCGAAGAGCGGCCAGTTCGACGCGCCGTCCACCACGACCGGTTCGATCTTGTAGGTTTTGTCGCCGACCTTGATGCCGCCGGCGGCGTTGATTTCGTCGAAGGCGAAAAGGAGGATGTCGCGCAGCGACGTTTCGCTGATGGCCATGGTGCCGCTCAGGGAGTGAAGCACGCCCACCTTGATGGTGTCGTCCGCGCGGCTGAGGAGAGTGCCGGCCAGGACCGCCGCGCCCGCGGCCAAGGCCGTTAGAGTTTTCTTGAGCATAGGTTGCCTAGGGGATTCAGGTTTGAGGTTTCAGGGTTCGAGGCCGACAGAGCCGGCGCCCGCGCGCTCAGAACAGATAGGAGGCACCGGCGCCGAAAATCACCCGGTCTTGCTTGCCCTTGACGAATCCGCCCGACCACGACGTGTGGTCAAACCGGATTTCGGGCTGGAGCTTGAGGTTGGGGAGTGGTTTGTAGTTGAGCGTGAGCGTGATGCTGGTCAGGTCTTGTCCCGTGCCCAATGGATTGAGAAAGCCTAACGGGGCGCCGACACCGGTGGCCGAGGCATCCACGCCGTTCTTGTCGCTCACAAAGTCCGTCCGTAGCGCCAACCCGACCTGTTTGGTAAAGTCGTAATTGGACCACAGGCCGGCGGACCAGACCGGGGCGTCGCCGTAGCCGCCCGGGCGGCTGAGCGGATTGGTGAAGCGGAAGTAATCCAGTTCGGTGCCGAAGCTCAACGGGTCGGTGGCTTGCCACCCGCCGAGCATCGAGGCCCCCCAGACCGATTGCACAAACGGCAAATCTTCGCGCCCGCCGAAGCCGATGAAGTTGATCCAGATCTTGTCCGTCGGCTTGAGATCAATCGCCCCCATCAAGGTCTTGGAGGAATTGACGTCCACGGGGCCCGTGTAAAGCCCGTTTTGCACGCGGAGTTTCACGTCCAACCAATCGGTGAGGGTGTAGCCGAGCTGGATGCCGGCGTCCGGGGGGTTGCCGGTCAAGAACCATTGGTTGCCCTGGGAGAAGTTGTTGTTCGCCGCGCCACCGTCCCCGGACTCATAATTGAGCAGGGAAATCAACTCGCCCATCCGCACGTCCAGGCCGGTGCCGATGGGGACGTTCATGTCCACGTAGCCCTCGCGGATGTACGCCGAGCCCAGCCCCCGATTGCCGAACCCCGAGTTGAGGAACGGGGCGTCCTGACCAAACATCAACGAGGCCCGGTAACCCACATCGAACTTGTCGCCGCTCCGCTGCACGTCCGGGCTGGCGAGGGTCACCTTGATTAGGTTCAGGGAGAAGGAGTTGTTCTGGGTATTCCAGAGGTAGCCGGGGATATGCCCGCCGGCGGGGTCAGTCGTGTCGTGGAAGAACGAGGTGGTCACAAACCCGCTGAGCGTCACCGCCGACATGGCCGAGACCGGCTTGGCGCTTGTTTGGTCGCTGGGGGCGATGCCCGCTTTGGCCGCCGCGTCCTCGAGGGTCTGCAAGCGCCGCCGCAGGTCCTGGTTTTCCTTCTCCAGTTTCTCCAGGCGTGAGGCCTCGGAGCCATCGGTGCTTTGCGCCTGGAGCGCGGGGGCGCCCCCCAGCAGGGCGCCGCCACAGCAAACGCCGAGCAAGGGCAGGCTCATGAAGTTCCGTTTCATAGGTTGTATGTAGATAGCCGAATGCGATCTGTTAACTGTGCTAAGACCGAACCGTGCGGTCTCGCTTGGCCCCTAAGCGGGAAGCTTGCCAACTTGCCGCCCTCCAGCCCGGTGCCGGGGTTTTTGGCCCGTTTTAGCCCCTTTTTTGGGAGAGCCGGAAATCTGGGGCGGGTGAGGCGTTGGTCATCTCTTGGCAGGCGTTGAGGTGAATTGGACAGGCTGCGCATTTCGCGCCAGCCGAGGTCGCTTGCCGCGGCCAGGGCGGGTTCAGTCGCTCCGGGTCCTCCGGGCTGCCTGCGCCGCCCCCTTCGCCCCCACCCCCGACGCCCCGGCGGCGGAGGAAAACTCTGCCTTGCGCTCTGGGGTCCGCTGGCGCTATGGTAGAGCCAAGCCTCCGGCAGGAGGGGCTTCAGACATGAGTGACATAGCCGTCGTAGAACGCGTGGACCGGTTGGAAGCGCTGTACGCTCAGTTCTTGACCGACATGGCGCTGTTGAACCAGCGCGCGGACGAGCGGAGCAAACTGGCGGACGAGCGGAACCGGCGCGCGGACGAGCGGAGCAAACTGGCGGACGAGCGGAGCAAGCGGGCGGACGAGCGTTTGGACCGCCTCCAAGAGGAGATGCGCACGTTCAAGGACGAGATGCGGGCCTACCGGGAAGACACGCAGGCCTTCAAGGACGAGATGCGGGCCTACCGGGAAGACACGCAGGCCTTCAAGGAGGAGATGCGGGCCTATCGGCAGGACACGGAACAGTTCAAGATCGAGATGCGCCAATCCAAGCGTGATCTCGACAAGAAATGGGGTGACTTGGCCAACAAACTGGGCACCATCGTCGAGGACATCTTGGCCCCCAACCTGCGTCGGCTGGCCCGGGAGTACTTCGGCTTTGAGATCATCCAGGATTTCATGATCCGCCGAAGCCGGCGCGGCGGTCCGGGCTTGCCCGAAGAGACCGAGTTCGACACGCTGGTGGTCGGGCCGACGGCTGTCCTCTTGGGGGAGGCCAAAAGTAGTCCCTCGCTGGAGTACGCCGAGGCATTCGCGGCGAAGGTGCGGGTGTTCTTCGATTTCTTCCCCGAGTACGCGGGCCGGCGGCTCATTCCGGTATTTGGCAGTTGGGCCATCGCCGACCCCGTAGTGCAACGGCTGACCGCCCATCGCATCTACGCGATGCGGATGGGGGAAGACACCATGGAATTGGCGAACGCGGCGGTGCTGGATGGCCCGCAGCCGGCGTCACGCCCACCGGGGAAGAGCGGCGGCGGGGTTTGACGGTGGCGCTCGCTTGCGCTATCCTTGCCCGTGCTCGGGCGGCTGCTCAAACTGTCAGTGATCACCACGCTTTCCCTCTCCTTGGGCGTGGGAGGAACGCTGCTGCAGTCCGTCGCCTGGCTGGGGATGGTGTGGGGTTTCGCGCAGACGAGCCCGCTGAATGTGGCGATCGAGAAGACGTTCGACGGCAAACATCCCTGTCCCCTGTGTAAACTGCTCCAGAGAACCGCGCCCGCCTCCAAGCGTGCGGCGGTGGGCAGTCCGCAAGTCAAGCTGGAGGCCTTGGTGATGTCCGGTCCGGTCCTGCTTTGTCCACCGCGCCTGGTCGGCAGTCGCTGGGCGTTGCTGCGCCGGGAGATGAGCCGCGCCGAAGCCCCGCCGGTCCCCCCGCCTCGTTTCGCCTGATCTCCCTTCGGTCGGCTCCGGGTCCTGGCGGAGCGGACCTCACTTCCTGGTCGCGCGGTCGCTGATCGGCCGCGCGGCGTCACCGTTCTAGTAAACTCTCACCGCCTGCACCGCGGGCGGTAGCCGATTATGATCTCATTCCGTCGGAAGGTCGGGTTCACGCTGGTGGAACTGCTGGTGGTGATCGCGATCATCGCCATTCTCGCGGGGCTGCTGCTGCCGGCCCTGGCTGGCGCCAAGGCACGGGCGCGGGCCACGCAATGTCTGGGCAATCTGAAGCAGATCGGCCTCGGCTGCATGCTCTATGCCGACGACAATAACGATGCCCTCCCCGAAACCGCCCATCAACACGCTTCCTGGATCGGCAAGTTGGAAGCCTACGGCTTGACGAACATCTACCGCTGCCCCGCCGACACCAATCTCGTGCGCCTGGCCAGCTACGCCCTCAACGACTATCTCACCCCGCACCCCTATGGGGCCGCGACCCTCGATTTCTCCCGCTTCACGCTAGTGCCTTCGCCGCCGGAGACGCTGAGTTTCGCCGAGGCGCGCGGCGATTACGACGGCGCCGACCATTTCCATTTTGCCGATCTGACGCCTGGAGATTCGTTGACCAATGTCTTCGCCGGCCAGGTGGATGTGCTGCGTCATCGTGGCACCGCCAATTACCTGCTGGCCGATGGTCACGTCGAAGACCTGACCTGGGCGTGGCTT
>JAJXTA010000179.1 GCA_021784265.1 bacterium
CCAACCCGCGGGCACTTGCAGCCGCAGTGTGCCGCCCACCGCGTCCCGGGCGGCGGTGACCTCCACCGTCACAGCCCGGGAGGCGCCTGGCGCGAAGAGCTCGACCTCGGTCTCGAAGCCCAGCGCGACGGGAGAGATCACCGCCAAGGCGCGCCGGAGTTCACCGCCTTGGGCCTCGGTCGTGATCGCCGTAGGCGCGTCCGGCACGAGCAGCGTCTGGCCGCCTACGTCGAATACGTGCTCCAGAGGGAGCGCCGGTGGGCTCTCAGGCCGGCCGATGAGCGAGGGATCGTCCACCCGGAACAGACCGGGGGAGCCATCTTCGCGCAGCCAGTAGGGCTGGCTCAACGGGGTGCTTGGCGGCAGCGTCTCGAGGGCCTCGCGCGTGCTGGCTTGGCCCGGTCGCAAGGCAATGGCCCCCCCCACCTCGCGGTGGAGGCTGGGATACCGCGTTGCCACCCAGCGGACCGCGACGCTGGATTGTTCGAGGGCCGAGTGCCGGAGCGTCAGCCTCTCACCCGGCACGACGTCGGCGTGCGCAATCACGGTGTCCACGCGCAGCCCCAGGCAGGCCTGCAGGATCCGGTCCAGTTGGACGCGTTTCTCCGCGACGACGGGGTCTTGGCTCCGCAACGCGGCGAGGCGCCGGTGGAGTTTCAGCAAAAGGGGCACGCTGGCCGCCGGGTCCTCCGGCTTGAACTGGGCGATGGCGTCGCCGGCCAGCGCGCCGAGCGCGGCGCCGCCCGGCACCCGGGCCCAGGTGGTATCTACGCCGTCCAGGATGTCATGTGTCGCAGGCACCCCGGCGAGGAGCTGAAACGACTCCGTTCTGACCCCGCCGCCGCCCCGGAAACCGCCGAACCCGCCGAACCCTTGAGTCTTGTGCATCGATCGGCTGCGGCCGGCGACCTCGGCAAACGGAAGGCCGAGCACGGGGTCATCACCCTCGATCTCGAGCCGCACCACGTTGGTGGCGCCGCTCCCCCCGCGGCCGTTCCACAGAATCCGTGTCGGTTGCCAGGGGGCGAGGAGGCGGAGTTGGTCGGGGAAGGCCTTCGGGTCACCGGCGCGCTTGAACGCCTCCAGCGCCAAGACCGCGGAGGCTGTGTGGTGCCCGTGCGTGCCGGTCGGCCACGGCGCGAATCGGGTGATGACGACGTCGGGTCGGAAGGTGCGGATGACGCGGACGATGTCGGCGACGATCGCTTCGCGGTCCCAGATGCGGAGCGTCTCGCGGTAGTCTTTCGAAAACCCGAAGTCAATGGCGCGGGTGAAGAACTGCCGCGCCCCGTCGATGTGCCGGGCGGCAAGCAGCTCTTGGGTACGGGCCACGCCCAGCTTGGCCCCGAACTCGGGCCCCAGGACGTTTTGCCCGCCGTCGCCGCGGGTGAGGGAGAGGTAGGCGGTGCGATAATCCCGCCCGCGCGCCAGGTAGGCCAGGAGCAGAGTGTTCTCGTCATCAGGGTGGGCCGCGACGAAGAGAACGCTCCCCATCTGGCGGAAGCCGCGCAGGTCTTGGAGGATGGCGGCGGGCGAGGGAGGAGGCGGGCTGGCGCCCAGGGCCAGCGGAAGCCCCATGCACCCGCCCGCAGCCGCCGCCAAGGCTACCGACCGGCGGAGACCACAGTACGCCCAGAGAAGAAGACGGGATCGCGCCATGCGCTGTCTGTGTTCGCGCCGCTGTCGCACCGCCGCCACGGGCAGCGGAGAATCGGCGCTACTTCTGGACGGTGAACGGCACGGAGAACTGCGTGTCTTCCCAGGTTAACTTCAGCAGACCGCCGCCGGCGGGGTTTTTGGCCAAGGCGATAGTGAACTGATGGACCGGTTCGGCGGCGGAGTCTTTCTTGAGGTCAACGCGCGCCAAGTCTTCGCCCTGGTTGTATTGGAGCCCCCATTGACCTAACTGCTTGTTGATAATCAGTTTGCTCGCCCCGCTATCGTCCGGGAGCATGAACAGCGTGTAGGCCCCGGCAGGCACGGTCGTCTCGCCGATCACGAGGGGCTTCTGGGTGATCAACAGCGTGGCTTCGTCGGCCCCCATCCGCCATACCTTCCCGTAGGGGACCAAGCCGCCCCAGATCTTGCGCTCCTCGCCACTGCGGGGGTTCTTGGTATAAGGCCGCCCGTACACGATGGTGACCCGGTTGCCGTCGATCACCGAGCTGATCGTTTCGTGGGGGCTAAGCCGGCGTTGTTGGGCGGTCAACGGCCAGGCGCTGAGCAGAGTGGCGGCCAGGATCAGGGTGGTTTGCAGGTTTCTCATGCGGTTCCTTATCGGGCGTGGAGGTTCGGAGTTGCAGGTTATGGTTGCTTAAACCCATCCCGGAATCCGGGAGCCGACCGAGGTGTCGCTCCTCCGTCGGTGGCCGCGCGACCGACGCCGGGCGTGAGCCGCCAAAACTGCGCTCGTGGGTTCATTCTGGGACAAGCCTACCGGAAACGGTCCCCGAGGCAAAGCCCAAAGTCATGAATGAACGCGCCTCCTGGCCCCTGGCTACCCGCTCGTGGGTAACCCCCAGCTTCGGCGCCCGGGGACCCGTCGGACGCAACCGCGACAGCCGTGCCCAAGCGACCATTCCTCTCCGTGTCCAGCACCCCCGGCCATCGTGGCCTAGGGGACTCGGAGACACTTGTGGCAGCGGGTCGCACTTGCCCGCCGTGGGATTGGGGCTAGCCGGTTTGGCTGGTCTGCGACGCCTCCTCCGCTGAGCTGATGGCTGCGGTTTTGGGGATGCGTGCGGTCGGCGCGGCAGCGCGATTGTGGACACCGGACGCCGCCGCCGCCAACGAGCGGAAATCACCACCGAAGGAACCGAATCTAATGAGAACCATAATCGGCTTGGCTGTAACCTGCGTACTGCCCTTGGCGGCTCGCGCGAACACCCTGAGTTACCCTAACGGCGATGCTGGAGACTGGCCCGACCCGGTCACGCATGTGGCGACGGGGGGGCCGAACGGTGGGGCCTACACAGAAATCCACAACGTGCCGGACTCGTACGCCGCTGGCTATGGCGGCTCCGAGTACAGCTTCTACGGGGTACCGGGTGGTTGGCCGGGCTACGTGGGGCCGTTCTCCCAGTCGGTGGCCATCTACATCGATGCCAATTGGGCACCGGCTGCGGTCCCGAGCACCCCGAGCTTCTGGTTGGACATGACGCCGTACCACGCGGACCCCAACAATTACGGGGCGGAGCACAACTTCCAGTTCACGGCGACCGGGAGCCAAGTGAATGTCTCCGTGGACGGGAGCGGCTCATCCCTCGCGGCGATAACGTATTCCGGCTGGTCCGTTTTCCAGATGACGTACCGCAAGGCCGCGAACCTGTCGGATCCGGTGATCACGGACATGAACGTCTATAACCCGCTGGGCCAACTGATCGCGACCGACGAGGTTTTTGCCACCTCACCGGGCGGTCCTTTCCCGAGTTCGGACTTGGCCGGCAGCGGGTACGTCTGGTTCACGGTGTGGCAGAACGGCTTTGCCGATAACACGCTGAAAGTGGCGAATCTGGTCACCACCGGCGTGCCGGACCGGGGCGCCACGCTCGTGTTGCTCGCGCTGGGGCTGGCAGGCATCGGTGGGGTCCGTCGCTGTCTGCGGAGCGTGTCTTGACGGAGCGCCGCAGGCCCCCACGGCCGCGCCCCTCCGCATCGGTGATCCGCCCCGGTCAGCGGTGTCGGTTCCAGGAGAGGGCCAGGGGTGAAACCGCGATCCGGGCCAGGGGCAGGACCAGGAGCGCGGCGGGCAGGAACAGAAGCGGCGGCGTGCCCCAATCCGCCCACCGGACCAGCGGCATGACGAGGGCCACAAGGAGGCCCGTGGCGAGCAGCCAGAGGAGGGTGTACACCACGACGAAACGGCGCGCAATCAGGCCCAGATAGAGCGAACGGCGGAAGCCCCAGTAGCCGAGGATGAGTTTCACCCCCAGCAACAATACGAGGAGGCCAAACGTCGCCGCATAACGGCGGGGGTGCTCGCTCAGCCAAGCCGCGGCGTTGACGAGCGTGCTGTAAATGAGCACGAGCGGCACCGCCGACCAGGGAAAACCCGGGAGACGCCCGCTCAGACAGACGGGCAGGATGCCGGCAAACAAGTGGAGCGAGGCGGCGAGGAAAACGAGGCCGGTCAGGCAGGCCTGTTCGGTCAAGGGGTGAACCGCTCCGATCGCCACGGTGACGGCGCCACAGACGAGGAAGAACGCGAGCAGCCCAAAACCGAGCCTGGCGGCAACGAGAATCTTGGCGGTGAGGAGCGTGCCGGTGGCGACGGGCCGGGTGGCGGTAAAGGACGAGAGGGCGAGGCGCCGGGACACGCCGTCGCGGGCGAGGTTCAAGCCGGTAATCGCGATCCACACGGGCAGCGCGAGGAACATCAGTGGGGCCAGGAGATTGGGCAAGGCGCTCCATTTGTCTCCTCCGAAGGCGGAGGCAGCCGGCACGGCGAAAACGACCACGACCGCAGCCAAGCCGAAGACCAACGGCAGGCGTCCGTTGCGGCGCCATTCGATCCAGTACTGCGCTTGGAGCGCGGATGTGAACTCCCCCGATGACCTCTGCCAGAGGAGAGGCAAGCAGGAGGCAATCTCCCACCGGCGCTGGCTCGCCCAGCCTCCGCGGCGTTCGTAGCCGACACCCAGCCACGCCGCCACAATGGCGGCGAGGGTCAGGCCGGCGAAGATCGCGATGGCCTCGCCTTCGACGGCGGACTGGCCCAGGGCCGGGTGGTAGCTGATTTCGAATCCGAAGCTGGCGCCGCCGACCAGGCCGAACATGAGCAGGGTAATCAGGCAAGCCCGGAGCTTCGGGAAGGCGGGCAAGGTCCAAACCAGGGCTTGGAACACGGCCAGCCCGCCGATCAAGAGCAGCGCCAGGTACGCACTGGGAACCAGCTCTTGTCGTGGCAGCAACGGGCGGAAGACAAACTCCAACCAGACGCCGCACAGGGCCAGAACCGTCGTGGCCCCCAACAGCATGGGCCACCCGATCAACGTGAGCGTCGAGACGGGGAGCGCGAAACGGCGCGGCGGAATCCCGGAAAAGCCGCGGGTCCGATCCGGTTCGGCGCAGCCGAAGATGGCACAGAGAACCACAAAGGAGCAGGCTAACCCCAGCACGCTCGTCCCCACGGTTGCATCATGCCACCTCTGGGCGTCATCGCCCAGATTCAGCAGCTCCGGCGAGGCCTCGGCGCTGAGGCGGATGGGGATTTGGCCGTGATCCCCTGCCGCCGTGGTCCAAGCCAGCTTGGCCTCCGGTGCCAATGGCCCCTCAAACAGGTTCGTTCTGTGCAACGTAAAGCGCACCGTTCCTGGCCTGCCCGGGACTCCACTCCAGGCCAGCAGGTCCGCCGGCGCAAAGGGCCCGGCGTAGAGCGTCTGGGCGGCGAAGGTGAACTGAACTTTGAGCGGAGCCGGCGGGGGTTGGGGCGCGGGAGTGGCTGGGAGCTGTTGCGAGCCAGGCACGGTTGCCGTGACGGCATTGGTGGCCGGAGCGGGCGTGGCTTTCAGCAGGCCGTACCGCATCATCATGCGCGTGTCCGTCATGGCCACGAAACGTGGTCGAGGTGGAGGCGTGGGGTGGGCCAATTCCGTGGGTCTGAGCGAGCCGCCGACCAGGAGCGGGAGGCTCGCCGTGAGGTGATCGGCCTCGGCTTTGAGGGCGAGGGCGTGGCGGGTCATCAGGAGGCTCACGCCCAGAGGCACCAGCAGCAGGGCGAGGCCCCAGCGGTTCTTCCGCCCCAACTCCCAGATCAACGCTACGGATGGCGATTTCATGGCTCAACCCTCCGTTGGTCCGACCGTCGCGCCCACGGCCGCCGCCCGGGCCAGGAAGATTTCTTCCAACGTGGCGGGGTCTTCGGCCACGACCTGGGCGCCGAGCGCTTTGGCCGCCGCCGTCAGCTCGGGTAGCGCCCCGTTGGCGACCGCGGTCCACTCCAAATCGCCGCCCGCCACGCTGAGCGCCCCCGGCAGGGTGGGCGGGGAGGCCAGGGGCCGCGCGAAGCGGAGCGTAAGCCGATGGTGAGATTCCAGCACCTGCGCCAAGTCCCCGCGCAGAACGATCCGTCCGCGTGCCAGCATCGCGATGTGGTCGGAGACCCGTTCGATTTCATCGAGCAGGTGGGAGGAGAAGAACACCGTGCGTCCTTCCTCGGCGACGGAGCGCACGATCGCCTCGAGCATCTGGCGGCGCACCAAGGGGTCCAGCCCGGAGCTCGGTTCGTCCAAAATGAGCAGGTCGGGCCGATGCGCCAGCGCCACCAACAACCCAGCCTTCGCTAATTCCCCCCGCGAGAGCCGGCCGACGCGCGCCCGCGGATCGAGGAGGAACTGGGCGCGCAACTGTTCCGCGTATGCCCGGTCCCATTTGGGGTAGAAGGCCGCCGAGTAGCG
>JAJXTA010000180.1 GCA_021784265.1 bacterium
TCGTCGGAGCGGCGCACCATCCCCCACCACGCGGCGGGGCTGGGCCCGACCTTGTAGAACAACAACAGATCCCCCCCCTTGCGCGCGAAGAGCACCGGGTTCCAGCAAGGGTAGCGCCGTTGGTTGACCTCATCGACGCCATTAGCCACCTCCTCGACCCCAGTCCACCCCCGCCCCTCGTTCCGGGCCATCCACACACTCATGTCCAGGCCCCGCAGACGCGAGCCCCCACACCAAGCGCAGACCAATCCGTCATGGGTTTCCACGAGGGTGGAGGTGTGGCTGGCAGCAAACGGCGGGTTATCGAGGATGAATTCGGATTTCACGATGGCCGGACTTGAGACTGCATCCGGCACGGCAGTTTGGGCGGCCAGCGGGGCGGCCAACAAAGCCACCACGCAGTACGCCAGGGAACGGTTCAGGCAGTTTTTCATGATCGGACGAGTCGGTTGGCGCCGATGGGGCGCCCAGACCTTATAGCCCGAGGGCGGCGGCAGTTCAAGCGAGCTTGTCTTCCCGTGACCGGGCGCTACGCTCCCCGCTATGGATGTGGCCACTCGTCTGGACAACCTCCGGGAACGCATCGCCACCGCGTGCCAGCGGGTCGGACGAGACCCCGCCAGCGTCACGCTCCTGGCGGTGAGCAAAGGCCAACCCCCGGCGGTCATCCAGTCGGCCGCGAGGGCGGGGCTGACCCTCTTCGGCGAAAACCGCGTCCAGGAGGCCAAGGCCAAGATTGGGCAATGCCCCGGACGCTTGCACTGGCATCTCATCGGTCATCTCCAGACCAACAAGGCCCGCGATGCCGTGCATTTCTTCGACCTCATCCAAAGCCTGGATAGTCTGCACGTCGCCCAGGAGCTTGAGAAATGGGCGGCGCGCGCCGCCAAAACGCTCCCCGTGCTCCTGGAGGTCAACGTCGCCGGGGAGGCCTCCAAACATGGCTACGCCCCCGCCGACTTGCTCACCGCGCTCCCCGCCATCAATGCCCTGCCCCACCTGGCCATTCACGGGCTCATGACCCTCGCCCCGTGGAGTCCAGACCCCGAGCGGGCGCGCCCGGTGTTCCGCAGGCTGCGCGCGCTCAAGGGCGAGAGCGAAGCCATCCTGGGGGCGCCGCTCCCCCACTTGAGCATGGGCATGAGCGGCGATTTCGAGACTGCCATTGAGGAGGGGGCCACCCTCATCCGCATCGGGACCGCCCTGTTCGGGGAACGCCCCACCGCACCCCGGGAACCCCGGCCGGAGCCGACGCCGGGCCCGGACGGCTGACCGGTGCCACCGCGGGCGTCGCCCACGCCCGGCGGGGCCGGGCCTGGCACTTTTGCCTTTGAAGTTTCCCCATGATGTCCGTACCTTGCCGGGTGTGACTGCCGACACGTTCAAACCGGAGCTCACCGAGGCGCTCAAGGCGTACGAGAAGTACATCATTTGCCTGGAGAAGACGCCTGAGGAATGCAAAGCCTCCCTCCGGTCCCTGATGGACAAGGCGATCAAGGCCTACGAGAGCCGCGGCCCGCAGCTACGCCACGGCATCGCCCTGGACCGCTACACGACCATCATTTTGAGCCAATCGGACAACGAGCGCCCGTTCTGCGCCGTCTATTTCAACCTCCACTCCCCCTATCACAAACGGGCCGCCCAGCGGGCGGCCAGCGGCCAGGAATCGGCCAAAGGCGCGAGCGGAGGCCATAAAGGGGCCGAGTAAGCCGGCACCAGGTCCTTCCCGGCGCCGGCGAGTGCCGGGCGGCCCCCCCGCTCGCGCGTGGGGTGCGAACCCCGTGCCACGGTGACCCGGCCCGACGCTATGCCAACCGCGATGCCGCAAGCCTGGCCCACGGGAGTGCTGATGTGCCTTCTCGCCGCGCTCTGCGGCTGCCGCACGGTCGAGCGGACCATGCTGGGGGTGTCGCGCATCAAATCGCCCCTGACCGTCACCCTGCCGGCGATCAACGCGCCGCTCAGCCCGGCGGAACTGCAAGCCGCCCACCTCTCCCCCTCCCTCACGCCGGACAGCAACGCGCCCCCGGCGCGCTTGCCGTCCATGGGCCCGCGCTGGGATGGTTTCGCGGATCTGTCGGCCCAGCCGGTGACCGTCTTTATCTGCGTGTCCGGCGGGGGTGCCCGCGCCACGCGTTTGGCCGCGCACACCCTGGCGGAGCTCGAACGCACCTACAACGCCCGGCTCGGCCCGGCGGCTCGGGCCCGCCCGCTGGTCAACCAGGTGGACGGCTGGTCGTCGGTCAGTGGTGGCTCGGTTTATACAAGCTACGTGGCGAGCTTGCTGGCCACCGGCAGCGCGAGCGAAACCAACTTCACCTACCTCGCCACCGCCGATAGCATCCGTTGGGCCACCCAGCGGTTGGGGGCGTTGGCGGCCATTTTCTTCTTTTGGCCGGGGAACCTGGGTTACGCGCCGGTGATGCAGGTCCTCACCGAGTGGGATACCTTGAACCTCTTTGCCCGCACGCACGCCATGTTCCAAGAAAAGCGCCTGCCCCTGCTCCCGGCCTTCAAACTGCGGCCCTTGGGCGCGCTCCCCCCGCGTCCCCTCTTCTTCTTCAACGCCACCTGCCTCGAGACGGGCCGTCCCCTCATCTTCACCCAATCGCTCATCCACCGGGACCTCGGCGGCGACCCGCTCACGCGCCTAGCGCCCGACCCGCTCACCGGCTGGGCCGGCGCCGGCCACAACCCGCGCACCTACGGCTCCATCCCCTTGGGCTACGCCAGCACTCTCGAGGACTTGGGCAGCTCGCCCAGCCGCTTTCCAGTGGCCTACGCCGTCTTCGGCAGTGCCGCCTTTCCCGGCGTTTTCCAACCGTTGCTCCTGGACAAATATGAGCTGACCGCCGCGCCGGCTGGCGACACCGCCCTTCACTGCCGTCGTGCCGGTCTCGTCACCATCGTTGACGGCGGACTCTACGACAACACCGGGTTGGTGACGGTGCTGGACCTCTTCGATTATCTGAACACCCAGCCGCCGCCTGGGGGGCAGCCCCGGCGACTGGTGCTCCTCTCGATCGACGCGAGCACGGACGCCGACACCTATCGCGGGCCCACACCGGCCTCCCCGCTCCCGCTGCACCTGGACCTGCCCATTCGCGGTCTCATCCCGGCCGTCTCCACCATGCTGCACTATTACAACCAACAACAGTTCCTTGTGGGCGCCGCGATCCGGCAACGCCTGCGCGTGCTGCAAGAACGGGGGGCCCTGGAGTTCTTCCAAGTCAATCTCCGCGAGGCCGCCCACAACGCCGAACACCTCCGCCGGATCCCCACGGACTTCGTGCTCACGGACCGGGAGGACGAATGGCTGCGCGAAGCCGCGCTCGAGCTGCTCAGCCGCCAAAGCCGCCCCGCCCCAAACGAGACCGTGGCGGAAGCGTTCGTGGATGCGGTACGGACCCACAGCGAGGGTCAAGCCCGGCCCTGAGCCACCCCAGAGTTCCCCGCTCCTCCGCCCGTGGCGGCGGCGCCGTCATTTGTCCTGAATCTCCAGCTCGTAGCTGGACGAGAGCCGGCTGTCCGGTTGCGGTACCGGAATGCTGTCGTAAAGGTAATCGAACTTGAACCGATAGGAGAGGAACGTTTGATTGGTCGCCACCGGCACCAGGACCTGCCAGCGGTTGGGCGTCAAGGGCGTCCGCTGCATCGGGTAGGACTCCACCCCCACCATGACATAGGGCTTAAGACTGTCCGGGCGGATCGAACGCTGGTTGCTGTCCCACCGCGCCTCGATCCGATAGAGCCCGCTCGGGTCGCGCACGGTCTGCCGCGCGGTCAGGTTGGTGATCGTGTTGGTGGCACACCCGGCCAACACGAACGACCCCAAAGCGAGGCAGTACCAACTTTTGATCTTTAGCATGGCCCCAGCGTTATCGCAGCCGCCGGTGGAAGTAAAGGGAAACACGCCGCCCCGCGACGCGGCTCACTCGGCGGGGCGGAGCACAATCGTCCGCAAGTTGACCACGGCCGAACCCGGTTTCTCGGTGGCTTTGAGCACGATGCTCAGCGGCCCGGCCTTCTCCAGGGTCACCTCGCCCACTTTAGCGGTGACGAAATCGTTCCAGCTTTGGGTGGCGGGGACTGTGGCCACCAGGTCCTGGTCACCCACGTGCAGGACACACGTGCTCCCTTCCGACCCAGGCTCACAGGCGTAAGTGGCCACCACCTCGAAGCGGCCGGGCTTGCGGATCGTCACCGGCCAACGGACGTAATCCTTCGCCTCGGTCCAATAGCCCAGGTTGGGCGGGCCGTTGCCCTTGGTCTCGACGTGCAGTTGGCTGCCCACGATCTCGGCGTCCGTCGCCTTGAGAACCAGGCGCCCGTCGGCGGCTTGGTGGAGCGTCGTGGTCAACACCGCCGGCGCGCCCTGGATTTCGAGGACCACGACCCCCGCGTAGGGCGTGGGCGAGGCCGCGGGCACGTGAACGATCTTGCCTTCCGCACTGCTCTCGACCGCCAGTTCCTGGGTCGGCTGGGCCAGCAGATAGGCCCGGGTCACGGCGGTGGCGAGCGGGACCGCCAGGCCCCCGGCGGCGGGCCAGTCAAAGACGTGAAGATAGAGCCGCGTTTGGCCAGCGGGCAGGCGTTTCTGGGTGCACCGGCCCCAGGTAAGCGAGGCGAACGGACTGGCGGTGGTGTCGTAGATGGCCTCACCGTTCACCTTCATCCAAGCCCCGATCCGCCCCAGACGCTCGACGCTGGCCGGGGGAAAGAGCCCCTCGGAGGTCGGCCCGATGTTCAAGAGGTAATTGCCCCCTTTGCTGGCGCAATCGATCAGGTTGCGAACGAGCGTGGTCGCGGATTTCCAGTGCTGATCGTCCTGGTTGTAACCCCAGTGGTTGTTCATCGTCATGCACGACTCCCAGTCCACACCCGGCCCGAACCCGGTTGGGGGAATCGTCTGCTCGGGTGTCCCGTAGTCCCCCACGCGCTCCCCGCCCTGATCCATCCCGTCCATCCCGGCGCGGGCTTTGCCCACGCGATTGTTGATGATGATGCTGGGCTGTAGGCTGCGGACATAATGCGCTAGGTCCACCCCGCGTTCGTAGGTCCAGGGCTTCTCCCATTCTCCGTCGAACCAGAGGATACCAATCGGTCCATAACCGGTCAGCAATTCCTTGAGTTGGCCTTTCATATACGCCACGTAGCGGTCCATGTCGGGCGTGCCCGTGGCCCGGTCGTTCCAGGGCCGGCGGTTGGCGTAATCGGGGTGGTGCCAGTCCATGATCGAATAATAGAAGCAGAGCTTGATGCCCGCCGCGTCGCAGGCCGCCGCCAGTTCCTTCAGGGGATCCCGCGGGAACGGGGTGCTCTTGATGCACCAGTCGGTCAACCCGGAGCGGAACATGCCGAAGCCGTCGTGGTGCTTGCTGGTGATGACGATGTAGCGCATGCCCGCGTTGGTGGCCATGCGCACCCAGTCCCGCGCGTTGAACCTCACCGGGTTGAATTGCTTGGCGAAGTGTTCATACTGGGAGACCGGCATCTTCGTCTCCTCCAGGAACCACTCGCCGTAGTTGGTCTGCCCCTGCCAGACCCCGGCGGGCACCGAGTACACCCCCCAGTGGAGGAACAGGCCAAAACGCGCCTGGCGGAACCAAGCCATCCGCTGGTCACGCTCCGCGGGCGTCTCCGCCTGGGCGGGCGTCCCAAGGAACGCGCCGCCCATCAGCACCAACCCTGTTAAACAAGCGAACAGAAACGGTTTTCTCATAACGTTTAGCATCTGTAATTGCTTCGGGACGGGAGCTTACGCCTCCGTCCTCTTGGCTGGCAAGCCCGCCGCGGAGCCCCGTCCCGCGGTGTGGACTGGCCGTCCGAACAAGATCAGCAAGTTCACCACCTGCCGCCGCACGGAGGCTTCCCCGGGCTCCCCACTCGGCCGGCGAGGCCTCGAGGAGGCGCAGTCAGGCCCCGCGCACCGGTCCCATCGCCGCGCCGCGCAACGACCACCACGGCTCCCCTCCAGGCCGCGCGCCGGCGCCGCGCGGCCGCGGCTTTACTTGGCCAGCGGCTTCATGGTCAGCGGGTCGCGCAACGGCACCTCGGTGAGCTTGCCGCCGGCCAGCGCCTGGAGCCGCACGGGGTGATCGGGGTGCCCTTGCAGGATCTCCTTCTCTTGCCCGACGACCAGGATCGCCAGCTTCTCCAGCGTCAGGTGCTTCTGGGCCACGCGCAACACGTCGTCCTTGGTCACCGCTCCCACCTTGCGGCGATACTCCTTCCAGTAATCCGGGTCCTCCGCGAAGCGGCCCGTGAGTTCATCCTGGGCAAAGGAGGCGGCAACCTGGCACTTGGTGGAAAAATTCGGTGTAAAATAGTCCATGAACGATTTCACATCCTGGGCCAGTTCCTCGTCGGTCACCGGCTGCG
>JAJXTA010000181.1 GCA_021784265.1 bacterium
TCCTGCGCCGGCCGCCGATTTTGAAACCGAACGAGGTCGTCGTGATCTCATCCATCAACCCGGCGAAAGGCCCGGACCGCTACCCGGCCTCGGCTCCCGAGTTCGTCCGGTGGCGTCAGGAAAGTCTCTCGTTTGCACAGATGGCCGCGAGCGAAGGGGACGAATTCATCCTGACCGGCGAAGGGGAGCCGGCGCGGATTGCCGGCACGCGCGTTTCTTCAAGTTACTTCCGGGTCCTGGGCGTCGATGCCGCCCTTGGTCGGACGTTCGCCGCCGACGAAGAACAGATCGGGAAGGACCGCGTGGTGGTGCTCAGTCACGAGTTGTGGCAAAGCCGCTTTGGATCGGATCCGAGCGTCATCGGCAGGCCGATCAAACTCAATCGGGCGAGTTACACGGTGATCGGAGTCATGCCCGCGCGTTTCCGGCTCCTGGCCTTTCCGACATCTCTGTGGGTCCCGCTCGCCCTGGGGTCGGAGCGACTCGCTCCCGCGGCGCGCGAGGTTCGTTCCCTGGATGTAATCGCCCGCCTGAAACCGAGGGTGGCCGTCGTGGCGGCGCAGGCGGAACTGGCCGCCATCGAGCAGCGGATCGATCAAAGCTATCCGGCCACCGCGCGCGGGTGGAGCGCAACGGTACTCCAGCTTCAACGCTACATGATCGAATACATCCATGTTGAGGCGGCCTTGGCCTGTTTGTTGGGCACGGTCTTTGTTGTGCTGCTGATCGCTTGCGCCAATATCGCCAACCTCTTGCTCGCGCGCGCCGCCAGCCGACAGAAGGAGTTCGCGATTCGCGCGGCCGTAGGCGCCAGCCGCTTTCGACTGGTGCGTCAGTCGCTGATCGAAAGCCTGCTACTGGCGCTCGCGGGAGGCGGGCTGGGGTTGCTCCTGGCCAACTGGGCGTTGAACTCGCTCCGAGCCGCCCTGAACTGGAACGCGTTTGTCCGTCTCATCGCGAACGAGACGCGCGTCGACACGGGAGTCCTGGCATTCACCCTTGGGCTTTCGGTGCTCGCCGCGTTGCTGTTCGGACTGGTCCCCGCGATCCGGGCGACCGCCACGAATCTCAACCTGACGCTGAAGGAGGGCGGTTGGAACCCGTCGGTGGTGTTTACTCGTGGCCGATCACGGAGTGTTCTGGTTGTCGCCGAGACGGGCCTCGCGCTGGCGCTCCTGATCGGGGCGGGGCTCTTCATGGAGCAGTTTGTGCACGCGCTTTACCATGGATTCGGTATCGATCCCAAAGGCGTCGCGACCGCCAAGGTTACGCTTCCGCCGCGGGACTATGGCGATTCAGCCAGGCAGACCGCCTTCGTCCGGAAGTTGCTCGAGCGGGTCGCCTCGAGTCCGGAAGTGGCTTCGGCCGGGGTCACGACGCTGCTGCCGCCGAGCGAGGAGGGACGCAGCGTGAGCTTTAACATCAGGGAACGACCGGCGCCGACACGAGAAGCACGGCCACAGACGCGATACTTCGCCGTCAGCGAGCAGTTTCTCCAGACCCTCCGGATACCTTTGATTCAAGGCCGGTGCTTCTCGGACTTCGACGATGCCCGGGCGCCCGGGGTCGTGCTTGTGAATGAGGCATTTGTGAAGCGGTTCTTTCCAAATGAATCTCCCCTGGGCAAACACCTCACGCTGGAGACCGGGGAGACGAATCGCCTTGCCTGGAGCGAAATCGTCGGCGTGGTCGGGAATGTCACGGACTGGTTCGGGGAACCGCGGCCGACGCCGCAGATTTATCAGCCGATCCTGCAAAGCCCGGCGGCCGACTTGACCCTGGTGGCGCGGACCAGCCTGGACGCAGCCACGTTGGGCGAAGCCCTGAGACGCGCGGTTTGGGATGTGGACAAGGATCTGCCGATTACCGAGGTCCGGACCATGGAGCGGGTGATCGCCGATGCTAGCGGGGGAGATCGATTGATGAGCCAGCTCATGGGCCTCTTTGCCGGGCTGGCGTTGGCGTTGGCGACGATCGGTGTGTTTGGTGTCATCGGCTACAACGTGGCGCAGCGGCGCCGCGAGATCGGAATCCGCATGGCGCTGGGCGCCCAAAAGCAGGACGTCGTGCATTTAGTCGTGGGCAAAGGGATGCTGGTCGCCGGCTTGGGAGCGCTGTCCGGCTTGGTTCTCGCCTTGCCGCTGCCGGGTCTGATGACGGCCGCCTTCACCGGTTTCAATACGCGGCCGACACCCATTTTCCTTGGCGCGCTGTCGGTCATTACCTTCGTGGCGTTCCTGGCGAGCTACATCCCCGCCCGACGGGCGTCGCGGATCGACCCCATGGTTCCGCTCCGATACGAATAGGAACCCATGAAAGCCTCTATAACAGTAGTGGCGTTCGCCCTTCTGAGTCTTGCCCCGTTCGCATCTGTGACGGTGGCACGCGCGGACGCGGAGCGACCAGTCGTGAGACTCGACGCGAAACAGTTCGCCGGTTATGTCGGTCGATCCGAGCTAGACACGGGCCAGGCAATGCTGGTCCGACACGAAGCGGATGGCCTCTGGACCCAGGTGGAGGGCCAACCCAGCATCCAGGTCTTCCCGCCGTCCGAGACCAGGCTCTTCTTCCGCCTCCTGGACGCGCAGCTCACATTCGTGAATGGCAACGATGGGAACGTAACCCAGGTGGTCTTGTACCCGAACGGCGATCATGAAGGCCGCAAGGTTTCGAGCGGGGTGCCAAAGCTGGACTTGCGCGTGGGAAGAAACGACCGGCTGGGCCGAGCAGTAGGCCGCAGGGAGAGGATGGTAAGAAATGAACCACTCGCGCCTAAATGGATTCCAACTGATGTTTGAACGTCCACTGTTTATGACCGACCTCGAGTTCGCTTCCCGTCAACCGTCGAAGAACCCCGGCTTCACCGCCGTGGCAGGGGGAGCCCGGCTGGCTTTTGTGGACAACCTGCGGTGGGTGATGATTGTGTTCGTGGTGAGCATGCACGCGGCGGTGACTTACAGCCATCTCGGCAGTTGGTATTTCATGGAGGACCCGAAGCCCGGCCAGGCGATGACAGCCGTGTTCGCCACTTATCAAGTCTTCCTGCAAGCGTTTTTCATGGGGTTCCTTTTCCTCATCGCGGGGTACTTCGTGCCGGGGGCGTTTGACCGGAAGGGCCTTGCCAGATTCCTGCGGGACCGCGCGATCCGCCTGGGCATTCCGACGTTGCTATTCATGCTCACGATCCAGCCGGTCACGGTTTACTGGTTGTTGCGAGTGTTCGCGGATCCGGACCGGACGCCACTCGCCCGGGCCTACTGGCCTTACCTGAGCAGCGGCCGGTTCCTGAGCGGGTCGGGACCGATGTGGTTCACGTTCGCGTTGCTGGGGTTTAGCCTGGTCTATGGCCTCGTCCGGCGGCTGCGGCGAACGCCGCCGGGCGACCAACCGGACGCGCCCCTGCCCACGCACCGCCAGGTGGTTGGGCTGGCCTTGGTCATGGGGTTGTGCGGCTTCCTGGTCCGCATTGTTCAACCGATGGGCACCAGCGTGTTGAACATGCAGTTGTGCTTCTTCTCGCAATACATCCTCCTCTTCGTGGTGGGCGTGCGGGCGTGGCACCGCGACTGGCTGCTGCGCCTCCCCTATCGGTTCGGGATGCGCTGGTTCACGCTGGCGCTGACCTGGGGCAGCCTGGGGTGGCTCGCCTTCATTGTTACGGTTTCGCTCACCCACCGCGAGCCGGAGGTCGGGGGCGGCCTCACTTGGCCGAGCGCGGTGCTGAGTTTCTGGGAAGCCTTCTTCTGCCTCGGCGTCTGTCTGGGGTTGACGGTCTGGTTCCGCGAGAAGTTCAATCGTCGCAGTCGGCTCACCGGCTGGCTGAGCGACCATTCCTTTAGCGTCTATTTCATCCATACGCCGATCCTCGTCGCGATCACGCTGGCCTTGCGCCCGTTCGCGGCGCCGAAGCCGGTGAAATTCCTCCTCGCCACCCTGCTGGGCGCGAGTCTGAGTTATTTGGTCGCCGCGTTGATCTTACGCCGCATCCCCGTTCTAAAACGGGTTCTCTAAGGAAATGAACTCCGCCAACCTGATCCAATTGGAAGCCATCACCAAGGTGTTCTTCACCGACGAAGTCGAGACGCACGCCCTTGCCGGCATTCACCTCGAAATCAAATCCGGGGAATACGTGTCGATCGCCGGGCCGTCCGGATGCGGCAAATCGACGTTGCTCTCGATCCTCGGGCTGCTGGACTCGCCCACGGAGGGGCACTACACCCTCAACGGGCAGGCCGTGGCGCGCCTGGACCACAGCCAGCGCGCCCGGATTCGGAACCGCGAGGTGGGGTTCATCTTCCAGAGCTTTAACCTGATCGGCGACCTGACGGTGTTCGAGAACGTCGAGTTGCCGTTGACCTACCGCGGCCTCGGCGCCCCGGAACGCAAACAACGGGTGACCGAGGCGCTCGAGAAAGTCGGCATGGCGCATCGGGTGAAGCATTACCCGGCGCAGCTCTCCGGCGGCCAGCAGCAGCGGGTCGCCGTGGCGCGGGCGCTCGGCGGGCGACCGTCCATCCTGCTCGCCGATGAGCCCACGGGGAATCTCGATTCCAAGAATGGCGAGGCGGTGATGCAGTTGCTCCAGGAGCTCCATCGCGAAGGCGCCACCATCTGCATGGTCACCCACGACCCGCGCTTCGCCCGCCACGCCGACCGCCAGGTCCACCTCTTCGACGGGCGGATTGTGGACGAGAGCGTGGAGGAGAAGGCCACCACGAATGGACACTAGGCAACCGCCTTCCGCCCGAATCCTCCGGGCGGGAACTTCCGGGTTGAGGGTTCCGCCCCAGGCCAGGTCTCGGCTTCCCTGCCCGGGGCGTCCCAGTCCTCTCCCCACACGGCCCAGACCAACCCAATGGAGGCTTTGCGACATGAATGACCTGAGATTCGCCATCCGCCAGTTGCGACCGCCTCGCGGCTTTTCCGAGGAACGGGTAGCGGACACCATGCCGCGCGAAGGCGTCACGGATTTCCTCGGCCTGGCGGTACTCAAACGCGCCCATAGCCCAACCAGTCAGGGAGGTTCTCCTCGCACCAGCGACGGTAGTCTTCCATGCGCTCAAACGAGCGATAGGGAGCATCATCCAGCACGGGCTTGTAAGTGCGGACGAACGAGTATCGAAACCGCTGTGCCAAGGGCCGGCGCGCCGCCGCGGCGAACTCAGCCAGCCAATCGGATGGGATGTCGTCTGCCGTGCCCACACGGCGAGGCTACAACCGCCCAGGCTGCCAAACAAGGTCGTTCCGCACGCGTTGGGAATGGCCGGAACGCGGCTGCCCGGCAGAGGCGGACAAACGCCGCGGCGCAGTGTGACGTTGATCGCTTCCTTGAAGGTCCGCTTCCGAGCGCGACACACCTCCCGGAGCCGGCGAGCCACATCGGGTTCCAAGGTGACCGTTGTTCTCGTGGACCCAAACCACCGCATCAGAGGATTGCGGTTAATAGGTGTCGGCTTGAGCACCAATATGATCGGGCGATAACATCTTGGTGCGGCGCACGGCAGAGGCGCCGCCCCTCACCCCTCCACCATTGGTCCCCGGCGCCGCGTTACTCCCGATGAACGACCTTCGCTTCGCTTTCCGCCAACTCTTGAAGAACCCGGGCTTCGCCGCCGTCGCGGTGCTCACCCTCGCGCTCGGGATCGGGGCCAATACGACGGTCTATTGTTGGATCCAGAACATCGTCCTCCGGCCGTACTCGGGCGTGGTGCAACCGGAGCGGCTGGTGGTGCTCTGCGCGCGGCACGGCACGGCGGTTTTCGACACCGTGTCGTATCTGGACCTCAAGGATTACGCCGGCCTCACGAACACCTTCGCCGGCGTGATCGGTTCACAGGTGACACCGGCCTGCCTGCAAGTGCGGGCAAAGACGCTCTGGGCCTACGGCCAGATTGCCACGGCGAATTTCTTCGAGGTCCTCGGAGTACGCCCGTGGCTGGGCCGCACCTTCCTGCCGGAGGAGGAGACCCGGCCCGGTGGGCAGCCGGTTCTGGTGCTGGCCTACGGCTTTTGGCAGCGGCTCTACGGGGGCGACCCGCGGGTGATTGGGCAAAAGCTCCAGCTCAACCGGCGCAGCTTCACCATCGTCGGTGTCGCGCCGCCGGAGTTTCACGGGACCATGAGCGGGCTCAACGCGGATTTCTGGGCGCCGCTGATGATGCATGAAGAGGTGGCCAATTTCGGCTCCTTGACGGCCCGGGGTGATCGGTGGCTGCACACCCAGGCCCGGTTGCAACCGGGAGTGAGCCTGGCCCAAGCCCAAGCGGCGGCGACCACGCTGGCCGGCCAACTGGCTCTGGCCTACCCGGGCACCAACCGTGAAATCGGCATGCAGGTGTGGCCGCTGTGGAAGTCACCCTACG
>JAJXTA010000182.1 GCA_021784265.1 bacterium
TGGGTTTTGGTGGCCAACAAGGGGGATCGGACGCTGGGGCTCGTGGACCCCGCCGCGGGGCGGGAGGTGGCGACCATTCCCGAGGAGGGGGTGACTGGCCACGAGGTGGCGGTGTCGCCGGATGGCCAGCGAGCCTTTGTCCCCATTTACGGCGACTCCGGGGTCGGGGCGCGCGGCAGCGACGGGCGGTGGTTGCGCGTGGTGGACCTCGCGGCGCGGCGGATCGTGGGGACCGTCGATTTCGGCCGGGGCGTGCGGCCCCACTGCGTGGTGGTGGGCCCGAAGAACCAATTGCTGTACGTCACCACCGAGCTGGCCAACTGTGTGACGATGATCAACCCGCGTACCCTGCAGATCGTGGGGACCATCCCCACGGGGCAGCGGGAATCACACATGCTGGCCATCAGCCGCGACGGGCGGCGGGGTTACACGGCCAACGTGGGCCCCGGGACGGTGTCGGTCCTGGACTTGGCGCGCAAGAAGCTGGTCGCGGTGCTTGCGATTGCGCCGGAGGTTCAACGGATTGCCTTGTCGGCGGATGACCGCTGGGCCTTCACGGCCGACCAGAGCCAACCGCGGATCGCGGTGATCGACACCGCCGGTCGGCGCCTCCACCGTTGGATTCCGCTTCCGAGCGTGGGCTACGGGATGGCGGCCACGCGCGACGGGCGCTGGTTGTTGGTGGCGCTGAGTCGAGCCAACCAAGTGGCGGTGGTCGATCTCCAAGAGGGGCGCGTGGCGCGCACCCTCGCGGTGCCCGCGGCGCCGCAGGAGGTGCTGGTCCGGCCCGACGGGGCGGTCGCCTATGTCTCGTGTGATCGCAGCCACCAAGTGGCGGCGCTGGACCTGGGCGCTTGGAAGGTGGCCGGGCTCATCGAGGCCGGGGGCGGGGTTGACGGGCTGGCTTGGGCCCGGGGCCACTGATCTGGCCCGCGGTGTTAGGTGGCGGGCACGAATCGCTGCGAGAGGCGCGCCAAGGCAAACAAGGCCGCGAAGGCGAGGCAGATGCCAATCGACATCCCCGCCACCGCCAGGAGGTCCACCCAGACGATGCCGGCCAGCAACCCGGCCACCGTCCGGCCCACATCATGCGGTCCCTGCCCGAAGGTGTGACGGAGACAGCGGATGATCCAGCAGGCGAGGATGAGGCTAAGCCACCAGGCCAATTGCGCGTAGGCTTCGGTGTTGACGACCAAGGCCAACGCCACCGGGGCGGCCAGGAGGGAGAGGGGCCACCAGCGGACGGGGCGCGGCGTACTCTCGTGCCGCGCCAAGTAACTTAACCCGACGACGTAGAGCGCCAACGCCAAGCCACTCCAGACCGCCAGGCCCACCACGCCTTCCCGCGTCGTCGAGGCCGCGACCAAATAGAGGAGCAGGCGGCAGAGGGCCATGAGGACGGGGGCCAGCGTCACGGCTTTGTGGACGGCGTCGTAGATTACCACGGCGACGACCAGCAGGAGGGCGAGCACCCCGGTGACCTTGCCCAACCACGCCAAGGTGAGCAGGCCCAAGGCGAGCGAAGCAAAGCCCAGTTTCCACACGGTGCCTACGTCGATCAGCCCGGCGGGGATGGGGCGTTGGCGGCGGTGTTGGCTGTCAAACCCGACGTCGAAGGCGTCGTTCAAGAACATGCCCCCGAGGTACACCAAGGTGGCGCCCAGGCAGAGCAGATTGAACCGGGCGGCCTCGCCACCCCCGCCCAGCAACCACCCCGCCAGGCAGTTGGACCAGACGGTCGGCAGGTTGGAAATCCGCCCCATGACCAGCAGGACGCGGATGTGGAGCAGCGGGTCGGAGTTGGCCGAGCGCATCGGGGCCACTAGAGAAGCAGGGCCGATAAAAAATGCAATCGCAACCCGGCCGGTCGTGACACCGCCCCCGGTGGGGTCGGCGTCTCGAGCCGCCCTCGCGGGCTTGGCCGTGTCTGGGTCTGGCCGCCGCCGGGACGGACTACCGCCTCCGGTCCAGACCGTGGTCGCGGATGAACTGGTCCAGGGTCACCTTCGGACCGAACGTGGTGGGCAAGAGGTGGAAGCGGGTGAGGAACCGGAAGGCGTCGCGCACTTGGCGGACTTCGTCGCGGCGGGCGGGGAGCTGGTCCGTCGGCACGTTCTGAAGGCTGCCGACGTAGGCGGTCGCCAAGGTCTCGACGCGTTGCAGGGTCGGCGGGTCGGCTTCGTATTCGAGGGACTCCATGAGCCGCAGCAGCTCCGGCAGGGGATGAGCTGGGTCGGCGAGCTGCTGGGCATCGGCGCGAAGGCCGGCCGCGATTTGGCGGCGCTTGGCCAGGGTGGCGGCGGTGCTCAGCGGACCATCCGTGCCACCTTCGACGGCACGCGGGGGGAGCTCGCGAATCCAGATGTTGCGATAGCGGACCGGGTTGCCGTGATCTTGGAGTTCCAGCGGGCCCTTGGCGGGGAAGGGCTGCGGTCGCGCCCGGACCATGTGGCCGGTTGGCCCCTCCAGCGTGGTGTGATCCTGGACCAGGACACCGTTGACGAACACGGTCACATGGCCCGGATCGACGACGCGGTCGCCGTCGTAGAGCGGCCGGCGGAAGACAATGTCATAGATTTGGAATTCCCCGGGGGGGCGAAGCGCGTTGACCAGCGGGGGGTTGACGCCATAGAGCGCGGCGGCGTGGCCGTCGGCGTAGGTGAGGTTATGATACGAGTCCAGCACCTGGATTTCACACCGGCCCATGAGGAAGATCCCGCTGTTGCCGCGCCCCTGGCTGTCCCCTTTGACGACTTGCGGGGCGGCCCATTCCACATGCAACTGGCAGTCGCCAAACTGGGCGCGGGTGCGGATGTCGCCGGTGGCGGTCACCTGCAGGATCCCGTCCTGCACGAGCCATCGGGCCGGGCCGCCCTTGGTTGATTCCCACTGGGAGAGGTCCGTGCCGTCGAAGAGCACCTGGGCGTCGGAAGGGGGCCGGCCGGGGTGGTCGGCGGAGCTGAAGGTGCCGGGGGTGACGACCGGAGGTTGAGGGCGGTTCGGATCGTGCACGGCCCAAGGATGGTGATCATCCGGGGCGTCGCCATAAAAGCGGGGGATGCCCGAGGCCGCCTGTGCGAGCCCAACACCAGCCAGGAGGGTGGCCACAACCACGGAAGCAGAGCGAGTTTGCATCCGGCGAGCTTGGCGAATCGGGCGAACCAGGTCGAGCGATTTGCCGGGCGTGTCCGCGCGGCGGCTCCCATCCTCGTCAGCGTCGGCGGCAGCGAAATGCGGCGAAGCCGTTCTCCCGGCTGGCGCCCATGAGGTCGAGTGCGCCGCGCTGGACCAACAACGGCGGCCAGCACGGACCCTGAATCGTGCCGCTCACGGGCCTACTTGGCGCCGGCGCCCCGGATCACCGCCGGGATGGTGTGCAACAGGATGCGGAGGTCCAACCAGAGCGACCAGTTGTCGATGTACTCCAGGTCCAAGCGCACCCATTCCTTGAAATCGGCGACATTGTTGCGGCCGCTGATTTGCCACAGACAGGTGAGGCCGGGCTTGACGCTGAGCCGGCGGCGGTGGGCGAAATCGTCGAAGCGCTTGACTTCATCGACCGGCAAGGGGCGCGGGCCGACCAGGCTCATCTCGCCGCGCAACACGTTGATGAGCTGGGGCAGCTCGTCGATGCTGAACCGGCGCAGGAGCCGCCCCAAGGGGGTGATCCGGGGATCGTTGGTCATCTTGAAGACGGGGCCGGACATCTCGTTGAGCCGTTCCAGCTCGTGCTTGCGTTGCTCGGCATCCGAGACCATCGAGCGGAACTTGAGCATCACAAACGGCCGGCCATTGAGCCCGCTGCGCTGCTGGCGGAAGAAGACTGGGCCGGGGGAGGTGAGCTTGATGAGGAGGGCGACCGCCGCCAGCGGGACCAGCAGCATGAGCAGCAAGGCCAGGGCTACCAGCCCATCCACCAGACTCTTGGCCACGGCTTGCCACGAGGAGGGGGGACCGGAGCGGAAGACCAGCATCGGGCGCCCGTAGAAATCGTCCACGGTCGTTTGGGAGATTTGGGTCTTGAAGAAATCGGCCAGCAACCAGGCCTCGACTCCTTCCCGCTCGCAGACTTCGATGGCTTGCTCGAGTTGGCCGAAGTAGGTATGGCGGGCGGCTAAGACCACGCCGTTGGCCGAGTGCTCATGCAAGAGGCTGGCCAACTGTTCCACCGGCGCTTCGTTGATGTTCAGCTCGGCGGCGACGACCAAGCCGTCGGGCTGCTTGGCCTTGAGGTCCGCGCGCATGCGGGCGGTCTCGTCGGCGGTCCCGACCAAGACCAGGCGCTTTTGGAGCTGGGCCTGGCCCAGCTTGCTCTGCCACCACCGGCGCAGCGCTTCCTCCTTGAGGAAGACCAAGGTGAAGCTGATCGTCCCGAAGAGGATGATCACCGAGCGGGCGATGGTGAGACCTTCGCGCAGCATCCAGGTCATCAGAATCACGCCGATGACGGCCCATAAGCAGCCCTGCGCCAATTGCCACGCCGTTAATCGGCGGGAAGCCAGGAGCGGGCGGGCGTAGAAGCCGGCGAGCCGGAGCAGAATCGGGGTGCCGGGCAGGATGATCGTGTAGAGCCACACGTAATAATAGAAGGGGAAGATCTCCCGGGTCCCGCCGAAGATGGCCACCCGCAAGTGGACGCGCAGCACGTGGGCCAGATACCAGCTCAACCCAAACAGACCGGCGTCCACCACCATTTGGATCTGGCTCCGAATCTGCTTTTGACGGCGCAGCATGGCGAATCAAACCCAACCGTGCCGGAGCCCCGCGGAGGCGAACGCGGCCGACGGGTCGCCGCAACCGGTGGTGCTTCGGGGCCCGCTTCCGCTCATCGCGTGGCCTTGGGCGGGGCTGCCGCCGTCTGGGCCGGGAGGCTCGCCACCTGGAACGTCGGCACCGCGGCGGCGAGGAACGCCGCCAGTCGCTGGGTGGTGGCCTCCTCGGTGCCGGGGGCGCAGACGGCGCTGCAGGCGACGTAGGCCCACCGCGGCAGGGTGCCGGTGCGCAACAAGTCCCAGGTCATCCAGAGGATCCGGGTGAGGTGGCTGGCGGTAACCCGCTGGTCCGCGACGAACCAGAACAAGAAGACGGTGCTCAGCCGTTCGGCCTGGCCGGTCGCGTCGGGGCGGACCTGCGTGGTGATGAAGCGGCGGACCGGGAGCAGGTAGGGATGCGGGCGCGGGACGGGCAGGGCCAGGGTGTCGCGTTGGATAATATGCCAACCCTGGTTCTCCAGGCAGAACTCGGGTTTGTGAATGCTGGTGCGGTCGGTGCCCATCATGACCACCGCCAACACGGCTTCGAACCCGTCCGACGCCGTGTAGAAGCGGCGGGCAAAGGTCGTGTCGGCCGGGAGCGTCTGGACCTCGATGGCGGTGGGGCCGAGGTTCGTCGAAGTGTAATCCAGGACGCGCTCGGGCAGGGGGACGCTGACGCGGCGCGTTCCCGGCAGAGGGCTCACCCGGATGCCCGGCTTGCCCAGCCGCTGGTGCGCCTCCAACTGGGAAAGGAAGCCCGCCCCCCCGCCCAGGAGCAGGAGGCCGAGGGTGAGCATCGCCCAGGCGCGCGGCTTCATGCCGTCTTGGGGGCCAGGACGCCGACCGTGGGTGGGGCATCGCGCAGCCAATGGCCCACGCCCAGGACGGCGCCAATCGCCAGGGCAAAGCTCACAAACCCGAACCAGTTGTGTACGACCTCGCCGGCACCGCGGCCGAAGGCCTCGGCGGCGACGATGATGGCCACCAAGCGCAAGACGTTGCTGGCCAACGCCAGGGGCATGGCCAAAGCCATCATGAGCAAGCGCTTCCAAAGGGAGGTGAAACTGACCCAGCCGTAGATCGTTGTTAGCGCCAGCAGGGCGATGGTGCTGCGAATGCCGCTGCACGCCGCCGCGACTTCATACTGGTAGCTGCCGCGCGGATCGATGATCTGCACCCCCTGTTGCACCACCGGAATGCCCAGCGCCTTGTGCGAGACCGCCACCGCGATATCGGTGGCGATCTGGCGCAGGGGGATGGTGATCGGTTCCGCCAGGGTCGAGATGGGAATACAAAACACGAAGAGACAGAAGGGAAAGAAGCAGGCGCGGGCAAACCGCCAACCCCACACCGCCGCCAGCAGGGCATAAACGCCGGCGAACATTGCCACTATCGACACCCGGGGTTGCTGGACCAGGTACCCGATCACATGCAAGCCCAGGGCCGCCGCGAACAAGCCCAAGCCGGGCCACCAACCGGCCTTGGGGATGGCCAGGAGCGCCTGACGGTTGCGCCAGAACAAGACCAACACTACCACTGGGATCAGATAACCGTGGGCGTCGTCGGAG
>JAJXTA010000183.1 GCA_021784265.1 bacterium
TTTCTTTTTGGCAATCTCACCCCGAGGACTACCCTCTCCCCATGCGCCGGGCCTATCCGATCATCATCGGTTTGGCATTGGTCCTGGTCCTGGTGGTGGGCGTGCTGGTGGGCTTCACCGTGTCGCCGCTCCTCACCCTCCGTCCGGGCGCCCGCTTGCTCAACACCGCCGCCGTGCTGACGCAGGTCCAGGGATTAGCCCAACTGGTGACGGTCAAATACGTGATGGAGAAAGTCGTGGTGCTCGAGGACGTGCGCGTGTATGGAGAGAACCGAGTCCTCCTCATCGCCCACGGGATCGTCAAAGCGGGGGTGGACCTCTCCCGACTGAAGCCGGAAGACCTCCACCTCCGCGGCAAACGCATCACCATCCACCTCCCCCCAGCCAGCATCCTGGACGCCTACCTCGATGAGCAACAGACCCGCGTCCTGGAGCAATCCACGGGCCTGCTGCGCCGCTTCGACAAAGACCTGCAGCAGAACGCCCGCCGCCAGGGCTTGGAGGAAATCCGACGCGCCGCCCGCACCAGTGGCATCCTCGACGACGCCAACGAACGGGCGCGCCGCCAGCTCACGCTCCTCTTCGAGCAGCTCGGGTTTGAGCAGGTGGACGTGCGCGGGCCGTAGGAAGGGGAAATCCTCCTTGGCAGCCCGCGGACCTTTTAGGTAGCGTCACGCCCCGGATGCGCAAGCCCTGTCGCCTGCTTTATCTCCTGCTGCTGTTCTGGCCAGCGCTGGCTCAGGGGGCACAGGAGGGCGGTGCCTTGGAGCTGGAGGCTGTGGGCTCCGGCGGCGATTTCGTCTATGAAGAGGCCACGGGGGTCGCCACGGGTCCGCAGGGGGTCGTGGTCAAATACGGCGGCGCGGTCCTCACCGCCCACCTGGTCCGCCTGCACCGCGCCACCTCGGTGGTCGAGGCCGAAGGGGACGTGCGCCTGCAGCGTGGCAATGAGCTCTGGACCGGCGATCGCCTGCGCTACAACTTCCAGACCCGCCAGATCGAGTCCAGTCGCTTCCGGGCCGGGCTGGCCCCCTTCTATGTCGCGGGGGAAGCGCTGGCCGGCAACCTGACGAACAAGACCGAGATCGCAACCGGGCCGATCATCACCACCGACGATGTCGCCGACCCGACCTACACCGTCCATGCCAAGAGCCTGAAGTTCATCCCCGGGGAGCTCCTGGAGGCGCGCCAAGCCACCCTCTACCTGGGGAAGGTGCCCATCATGTACTTGCCGGTGTACCGCCGGCATCTGAACCGGCACCCGAACAACTTCGCCTTTCAACCGGGCTACCGGAGCATTTACGGCCCGTTCATCCTCGGCGCCTACAACTGGTACGGCAGCACCAACTTCGGCGGCACGGTCCATTTGGACTACCGCCAACTCCGCGGCGTCGGGGGTGGTCCGGACTTCGTCTATGACCTGGGCCGGGCTGGCTCCGGCACCATTCAGAGCTACGCGACCCACGACGAGCTGCCGGGCCTCGATCCCAACGGCAACCCCATCCGCGGTGACCGCTATCGCCTGAGCCTGAATCATCTCGCCAACCTGGACTCCAGCAGTAACCTCACCGCCAAAATCGAGTTCAACGCCCAGAGCGATGCCCAGTTCATCCGCGACTACTTCGAGCCCGAGTATCTCCTGGACACCCAACCGAAGTCGTTCCTGGAGGTCAGCCAGTTCTGGCGCAACTTCAGCCTCGATTTCCTGGCCGAACCCCAGGTCAACGGGTTCTTCCAGACCGTGGAGCGGTTGCCCGACGTCCAGTTCACCGGGCTGCGTCAGCAGTTGGGGGTGTCTCCATTCTTCTACGAAAGCCAGAGCTCGGTCGGTTACTTCGCCTTGCGCACCGCCGACCACTCCGGCACGAACTTCGCCGCCATGCGGGCCGACACCTATCACCAGATCGTGCTGCCCGAGACGCTCTTTGGGTGGCTGAATGTCAGCCCGCGGGTCGGGGGCCGGCTCACCCACTACGGCGAAACCACGGGCGACAATCTCACGCTGACGGAACAAGACCGCTTTGTGGCCAACACCGGGGTTGACCTCTCGGCCAAAGCCTCGCGGGTCTGGCCCAACGTGCGGAGCAAGTTCTTCGACGTCAACGGCCTCCGGCACATCATCGAACCGACCGTGGACTACGTCTATGTCCCCCGGCCCAACGTCGAGCCCTACCAGTTGCCCCAATTCGACTCCCAGCTCCCGTACCTCTACATGCCCCCCATCGACTTCCCGGATTACAACGCCATCGACTCGATCGATTCGCAGAACGTCATCCGCTTCGGCCTCCACAACAAACTCCAGACCAAACGGGCGGACGGCATTGAAGACCTCATCAACTGGCAGCTCTTCACGGATTGGCGGCTCCAACCCGCTCCCGGCCAGACGACCTTCGCCGACGTCTTTTCGGAGCTGGACCTCAAACCGACGTCGTGGCTGACCCTCAATTCCGAAAGCCGCTTTGACCTGGGCGGCCGCTTCTTCCGGCTGGCCAACAACACGATCACCTTCGCCCCCGACGACCAGTGGAACTGGACGCTGGGCCACTTCTATCTCAAAGGGGACAGCGGGTTTGGCATCGGCAACAACCTCATCCAGAGCAGCCTCATTTACCGCTTCGATGACAACTGGGCCTTCCGCCTCACCCAGCTCTTCGAGGCCCACAACGGCATCATGCAGGCCCAATACTACACCCTCTACCGCGACCTGCGCAGTTGGACCGCCGCGCTCACCCTCCGCATCCTCAACAACACCACCGGCCCGCAGGATATCACGGTGGCATTGAGCCTTTCCCTCAAGGCCTTCCCCCGCTATCCCTTGGGCCACGACGTCAACCAGCCCTGGATGCTGCTGGGAACCTAAGGCGACGCCGGCCGCGTGCCCGCCTTCGCTCCCCTGCCCCGCTCCCGAACCTCGCGGATCACATCCTCCAGAATAGCGTCCAACGTCAGCCGCGGCCGATAGCCCAGGTGTCGCCCGATCTTGCCCAGATCCGGCACCCGCCGCTCCATGTCCTCGAAGCCCCGCGGATACGCTTTGTCGTAGGGCACCAGGAGGATGGACGAAGCCGAGCCCGTCTTCTGGATTACCCGTTCCGCCAAGCCTTGGATCGAGACCTCCTCATCGCAACCAACGTTGAACACCTGCCCAAACGACCCGGGGTGCGCCAGCAACTGGGTCAAGGCCGGCACCACGTCGCGCACATGGGCAAAACACCGGGTCTGGCTCCCGTCGCCATACACCGTCACCGGCACACCCTGCAACGCCTGGGTCACGAAATTCGGAATCACCATGCCGTACTCGCCGGTCTGACGCGGACCGACGGTGTTGAACAACCGGGCGATCACGACCGGCAGCCGCGTCTCGCGATAATAGGCCAAGGCCAGAAACTCGTCGGTCGCCTTGGAATTGGCATACGCCCACCGGGCGGTGTCGGTGGGCCCCATGAGCCGGTCATCGGACTCGGCGAACCGCGGTTTCTGGCTCTTCCCGTACACCTCGGAGGTCGAGGCGATCAGCAGCGGCCGGCGATAGCGTGAGGCCGCCCGCAACACCAGTTCGGTCCCCACCAAGTTATTAATCAAGGACTCGGTCTGCTTCTGGATGATCAGCCGGACCCCCACCGAGGCGGCCAAGTGAAACACCCGGTCCGTGCGCCGAATCAGATCCTCCAACAGCGCCTCGTTGCGGATATCGTCGATCAGGCATTCGAACCCGGGCCGGCCCTCCAGATGTTCCACGTTGGCAAAGCGCCCGGTGGAGAGGTTGTCGATGATCACCACCTGTTCGCCCAGTTCAAGCAGATGGTCCGCCAAGTGGGACCCGATGAACCCGGCGCCGCCGGTGATGAGATTCCTGGCCATGTGCGTTGCACCGGGTCGGAGTTGGGGGCGGCACGCTGCCCTCCCTCCGCACGGCAGCACTCAATCTCCCGGTTCACTCCGAGACTGGCAAGCCCATTCCCCCATCCCGCCCCAGCCGACGCCTCACCTGGGCCTGACGCCCCCCCGAGGGTCAGGCTGAACGTATCTGCTTAGGGTACCGCAGACTTCCAAGTCTGTCGTGTCGCGGATTCCCCATCCGCTAGCCGTTGCCCAGCCCACTCGCTGCCGACTTGGAAGTCGGCGATGAGCTCGCTCGCTCCAGTTCGCTTGGTCCTTCGGGCCTTCCCTTAGCCTCATCCAGGCAAGCCCTTTGTCCGCTTCCGAGTCGGCTCAAGTCAGCAGGTTGGCAAACCAGCGCTACAAGGCGCCGACCCGATGCTAAACGCATACGACTGGACGAACCAACGGGGAAGAACCGACCCGAACCTTTTTGCCGCTTTGACCCGCAGTCGGTGGAGGGCGCTGGGTGCAGTGCCCCAGTGGGCGTCCATCCCGCCCGCCCGATCCCGCCGTCCTCTGTCCTGTTATTGGACATTGGGTGTCCACTTTCGGAACGGTGCGGGGCAGTTCAGGGCCCAAAAACGTGGGTCTGGCCCATAAACGTGGGTTCCGGCGTTTGGCACAATCGATGCTTCGTCAATGAAGCATGATGACGATCATAATGGCGATTGCCGGAGCCTGGGTTCTGGCGGCCTCGGTTTTCTGCTTGGCGCTCTGCCGGGCAGCAGGCCGGCCATTGCCGTCGATGCCGGTAACGCGCGGCTCCGCGAGGCTGCAAGGCCTGCGCGAGGTTGTGGCGTTCGAGACTGCCCGCTCCCCGCTGGGCGCCTTTGAATCCCACCCGTCCTTGGCACTCGTGCGGCCCCTGGGCGAACCGGTCCTTTCGGGCAAATAAGGTCATACTTTCTTGGCCTTACGCCAGCGGTACAGCGTGGAACTGTGGATTCCGAGCTGAGCCGCCACCCACGACAAGTCATCAGCGTTTTCCTCCAGCAGCTTCTTTGCCATCAGTAGCTTCTGTTTCCGGCTGGCGTACGCGGGTGCCGGGCCCGGTGGACCGCTGACCCCCGCCACCCCCGCCACCGCCGCTCGTGCCGCTCCGATGGATTTGGCCTGTTGGGTCTGCGGTATCTCCCACCAACCCGTCCGCAAGAAGGGGCCGTCATAGAGGATCACCATCCGGTCGATGACGTTCTTGAGCTCGCGCACGTTGCCCGGCCAATGGTATTGTTGGAGTTTCAAGACCAGCTCCGGCTCGACACTTTCGAAGTGTTTGCCAAACCGTTCGCCCGCCTTGCGCGCGAAGGCCAGCGCCAGCAAGCCAATGTCCTCCAGGTGCGTGCGCAGCGGCGGCACATGGAGCGTCACTTCGCTGAGCCGATAATAAAGGTCGGCGCGAAACACCTCAGTCTCGACCGCCGTCTCCATGTCGATGTTGGTGGCGGAGATGAGGCGGACGTTGACCTGGTACTCGTTGGCGCCGCCGACCCGCCGGGCTTGGCGCGTCTCCAGAAACCGGAGCAGTTTTGGTTGCAGGGATAAATCAAGCGTCCCGATCTCGTCGAGAAACAGGGTCCCGTCGGCGGCCTGCTCAACCAAGCCTGGGCGATCCTTCACCGAGCCGGTGTACGCACCCCGCTCCACCCCAAAGAGCTCCGCCTCCAACAGCTCCTTGGGGATCGCCGCGCAGTTCAGCGCCACGAACGCCCCTTTGCCCGAGGCTTGGTGCAGCATGATCGCCGCTAACTCCTTACCCACCCCGGATTCCCCCTGGATCAGAATCGTGGCGCCGCTCGGCCCGAGCCGTTCGATCGACTGCCGGAGCGATTTCATGGCCGGTGATTCTCCCAAGAGCAAGGTCTCTGACTGAAGCGGGCTGCCCCCATACACCTGCAGCCACAGCCGCTGCGCGTCCACCACCTTCTGCAGCCCCGAACTCCACCGGGCGTTGTCGTCCTCGATGAGGAGCACATCGAAAGCCCCATCCCGCGCCGCTCGCATGATGCTCGCCGAACGCAAGTTGCTCCCCACCACGACGTAATAACGATTGGCTTGCGCCAATCGCACGCGGAGTTCTGGCCAATCTTCCCCGTTCAACGCTACCTCCGGCACCAGATAAACCAACTCACTGGAGGTGCGGTTGAGCTCGCGAATCGAGTCGCGACTGAACCGCTGGCAATGGAAACCCATCGCCAAGAGGCGGGCTTGGGCCGCTTCCACGCCGTCGGAAACCAAGAGGCTAACAATCATGCAACTGCAATGCGAACGGTACCGCCCCTCCCTCCCCATTGCAATCGCCTTCTCACCCAAATCCTCGCCTAAGCGCGCGCCAAAAAAAAGTTCCGGGGGGTGCCGGTCCGGGCGGGCTCGCGCCATTCGGTGCCCTGCCAAAATCCGCGCCTTCGTCGTCCAAAAGCGCCCTAAGTGCCTCA
>JAJXTA010000184.1 GCA_021784265.1 bacterium
AAAGGCGTCGTCCGTCAGGTGCGGATAGGCGCGGCAGACGCGGTCGATCTCCGCCCCCTGGCCAGGGCTGAGCCCTTCTGTCGGGTCGAGGCACCAACGCCCGGCGAGCAAGCCCTGGCGCCGGAGGACCTCGTGGATGCCAGGCAGGCACCCGGCGTAGGCATGGGCGGCATCGAACACGGCCGCGTTGGCGTCGGTGAGTTCATTGGCGAGCCGGAGCAGGTCGGTGGGCACGGGCGCCCCCGCTTGGGCCACCTCGCGGCAGCGCGCGTGCAGCCGGACCGCCGTCTGCGTCCAGACCGCCCATTGGCCCAGCAGGCCCCCCACCAGGTAACGCCGCACGGTCTGCGTGCCGACCTTGAACGAATACGGGGTCAAGAGGTCCAGCAGGATATGGTCGTCGTTGCCGGTGTAGAGGGCGATATCCTCCCGGCCGGACTCGACCACGGCGCGGACGACGTCGAGGGTCCGATACCGATTGAACGGGGCGATCTTGATGGCCACGACCGCCGCGATCTCGCTGAACCGGCGCCAGAACGCCAGGGACAAGCAACGGCCGCCAGCGGCGGGTTGCAGGTAGAAACCGAACAAGGGGAGAATCGTCGCCACCGCGCGACAGTGGGCGAGGAGTTCCGCCTCGCTGGCGCGGGGCAGGGCCCCGAGACTGAGCAAGCCGGCGTCATAGCCAAGGTCGCGCGCCAACGTGGCCTCGGCCAGGGCTTGTCGCGTGAGGCCGAACCGGCCCGCGATGGCCAGGGGCCGCTCGCGGAGGTGCCCGCTGGCCCCCGGTGGGCGAGTGGGGCTGGGGCTGGGGCCGGGGCGAGCCGCCCGCAGTGCTTCGATGACGACCTCCAACACCGGGCGATAGAGCCCCACCTTGGGCCGGTGGATGGCAAACTGGGTAGTGTGGACACCCACCGCGATGCCGCCCACACCGCTGGCGAGATAGTAATGGCAGAGGCCACACTGTCGGCGCTCGTCGAACCGACGGCGCGGCGTCAAAGCCAGGGGACAGGCCGGGATGACCTGTCCGGCCAGCAACTGGCGGCGTAAGGCGTCAGTAGCGTCCATCCCGCACCTCGAAGTGGGTAGGTTTGCCCCAATCCCGCCCCCCGCGGGCGACCCAGTGGGCGGTCCAGTGGAGTGTGGCCTCGAGCGGCGTGGCGGGTGGGCCCAGGGCGGCGCAGAGTCTGGCCGAGTTGCCGAGGAGGGCGGTGGCGGCCTCGAGCCCTTGGAAGACGGGCGCCCGGCCGAGCAGCACGCCGAGTTGTTCGGCGATGGTGCGCACCGGAAAGACTTCGGGCCGGCAGAGGTTCCAGACGCTGGGCGGGTTGCTGGCCAGGGCCAGGGCGCGGAGGACCATCTCGTTGGCGTCGCCTTGCCAAATGCAGTTGAAATAGCCGCTGGTCAGATCGATGGGCTCACCGCGAGCGACCCGCTTGGCGAGATCGACCAAGATGCCATAGCGCAAATCCACCGCGTAGAACAGCCGCAGCAAGGCAATGGTGGAGCTGTTGCGCTCGGCGCAGAATTGGAAGAGGCGCTCTCGGGCCACCGCCGCGTTGGCGTATTCACCCAGGGGTGTGAGTGGCGCTTCTTCGGTGGCGCCCCCGGCACTCGCCGGGCCGAGCGGATAGACATTGCCGGTCGAGAGCACGACTATCCTGGCTCGTGGGTAGCGCTGGGCGACCTGCAGCGGCGCCAAGGTGTTGACGGCCCACGTGGCGGCCGGGTTCCGCGCCGTGCCAAACTTAAGCCCAACGAGATAGACCAGGTTCGATGTGTCCGGGAGGTGCTGCGCGGCGTTGGGCGCCAACAGGTCGCAACTCAGAGTCTTGACGCCGCGGGCCTCGAGCCAGGCGCGCGTCGGGCCGCCGCCAAACCGACTCACGGCGATGACCTCCAGTGGATGCGCGGCCGCCTCAGCCGCCCGGTGGGCCAACACCGCCAAGGTGGGCCCCATTTTGCCGCCCGCACCCAACACCACCAGCGGGCTGGTGAGGCACCGGATACTCTCCACCAGTGCGGACCGGGGGCGGGTGAGGAAGTCATCCAGCTCGGCTTCCGTCGTGAAGCGCGCGGGGAGGTCGGCGGTGGTGAAGGGCGGGGGCGAGGGGAGCGGCTCGCCAGCTCTGGCGCATGCGTGCACGGCGTCCAGGCTAGCCCAACGATAGCGCGAGGGCGACTGGTTTGTGGAACGGGCGTCTCCCGCGAGGCGAGCTGCGGGGCCGGTTCGCCCTCGCGGAGGGCCCAACAGCCCGGCCCGGGAAGAGACCTGGTGCCAGCGTTGGGGCTAATATTTGGGATGGCTTTTCCCTACTGCCTCGGTACACTGTTTACATGGCAGAGAAAACAGTGCAGGAAGTCTCGCGAGTCTGGCGGGAGCAATATGAAAAGGGCATGGCAGCGCTGGAGCGGAACAACCTCGACTACGCCATCAAGATCCTTGCCGCGGTGCTGGAGAAGGAACCGGCCTTTTTTGATTGCCGCCAGGCGTTGCGGGCGGCGCAGTTTAAGAAGGCGGGCACGGGCGGCGGGGGGTTCTTCAAGAAGATGCTCGGCTCCGCCAGCCCAAAGCTGATGCAGGCCAAGATGGCCGCCCGGCATCGTCCCCTGGATGCCCTGAGCCTGGCCGAGCAAGTGCTGAGCCCGGATCCCAACAACCTGGAGGCCCATAAAGTGCTGGCCGACGCGGCCCTGGATGCCGGCCTGCCGCTGACGGCGGTCTTGTCCCTGGAAATCGTGCTGAAACAGGCGCCCAAGGACCGAGAGGTGGCCCTCAAGCTCGCCGACACGCTGGCCAAGATCGGCCAGGGGGCGCGGGCGGAGCAGATCGTGGGCGATTTGGCGCGGGCCAACCCGCACGACCAGGAGCTGGTCCAACTGGCCAAGGATGTCTCCGCGCGCCGAACACTGAGCGAAGGGGGCTACGACGCGCTCGAGGACGGAAAGGGTTCCTACCGCGACATCCTGCGGAATGAACAGGAGGCGGTCACCTTGGAACAAGAGAAGCGCGAGCACAAGCCGGAGGAAGTGGCGACTCGACTCCTGGCCGAATACGAGGCCCGGGTGCCCAAGGAGCCAGGCAATCTGAAACTGCTGCGGTCGATTGCCGAACTTTACGTCGAGAAGAAGGACTTCGATAAGGCCTTGGAGTATTACCAGCGCATCAGGACCTCCGAGACGGCAGACCCGTCCCTGGACACCGCCATTACCGAGACCCAGGTGAAGCGATTCGATCAGCTTCGGGAGCAGTTGGACCCCAACGCCTCCGATTACGCCACCCGCGCCGAGCAGCTTACGGCCCAGCGAGAGGAGTTCTTGCTGACCAACGCCCAGCGCCGGGTCGAGCGCTATCCGAACGACCTGCTGCTCCGCTTCGAGCTGGGCCAGCTCTATTTCCAGGCCGGGCGCATTGGTGAGGCGATCCAGGAATTTCAGAAGGCCCAGAGCAGTCCCCATAAGCGCATCGCCGCCCTCTGCTTTCTGGGCCAGTGCTTCGCCCAACGCGGCATGAACGACTTGGCGGCCCGCACCTTCCAGAACGCGATCAAGGAGAAGACGTTGTTCGATGATGAGAAGAAAGAACTGGTCTATGCCTTGGGGTGTGCCCTGGAGAAGATGGGGAAGAAAGAGGAGGCGATGGATCAGTTCAAGCTGATCTACGAACTGGATATCGGCTACCGGGACGTGGCGGCCAAGGTGGACGCCTTCTACTCCGCCCAACGCTGAGCCCGCGGCGGTGGCGGGACCGGTTACAGGTGGGGGTTACCGCCCGGTTGAACTCGTGACGACGTCGCGCCGGGAATTCCTGGCCATTGCCATTTTCGGTTTCACCTACCTGCTGATCAGCGGCCGGCGGCTCAAGTTGCTGCCCTTGAACCGCCCGGCGGCGGCGCTCCTCGGCGCCGTGCTCATGGTCGCCAGCGGAGTGATGACGCCCGCGCAGGCCTACGGGGCCGTCGATTATGACACCCTGGTCCTCCTCTTGGGGATGATGCTCCTGGCGGCCTACCTGTTTCTGGCCGGTTTTTTTGACTGGGCCGCCGACGCCATCCTGCGCAAGGCCCGCACCCCGCGGCACCTGCTCCTGGGTCTGGTGATCACCGCCGGCCTCCTCTCGGCGGTGCTGGTCAACGACACGGTGTGTCTGATGCTCACCCCTCTGGTGGTGGCGGTGATCGCCCGGGGTCGGCTGCCGTTGCCTCCCTTTCTGCTGGCCTTGGCGATGAGCGCCAACCTGGGCAGCGTGGCCACCCTGGTCGGCAATCCGCAGAACATGATTATCGGCCATCTGTCCGGCATCCCGTTCCTGCGCTTTTCGACGGCGTTGCTGCCGGCGGCAGCCGCCGGGCTGGCCCTCGAGTACGCGGTGTTGCGCTGGGGGTTCCGGGCCGTCCTCCGCGCGGCGGAGATTCAGCGGCCCACGGCGCCGCCGCCGGTGTTGGATCGGCGCCTGTTGGTGGTGACGCTGGTGGGCCTCGGGGTGGCGTTTGTCGGGTTTGTCGCTGGGTTGAATCTGGCCTGGACCGCCTTGGGGGGTGGGGCGCTCGTCATGGTGCTCGCCCGGCGGGATACGCATGAAGTCCTCAAACTGGTGGACTGGCATCTCTTGGTCTTTTTTGCGGCCCTCTTCGTGGTGGTCGAGGGTTTGAACGGGACCGGGTTGCCTGACCGGATTTATGGGGGCTTGCACGGGGTGTTTGGAGGCGGCGCGGCGGCGCAAGCGTGGAACCTAGCCTGGTTTGCCACCCTGGGCTCGAACGTCTTCTCCAATGTCCCGTTCGTCTTGGTCGCGGGCAAGTGGATCAACAACTTCGCCCGGCCTGAGCTCATGTGGAAGGTCATGGCCCTCGCCACGACCTTCGCGGGCAACCTGACGATCCTTGGTTCGGTCGCCAACATCATCGTGGTCGAATCGGCCCGGAACTACGTGGAGGTGGGGTTCTGGGACTACGCCAAATACGGCATTCCGGTGACGATCCTCACCCTACTGGCCGGGGTGGCGCTGCTGCTGTGGCTGGCGTAGCCAGAGATTGTCCGCGGGCATCCCGACCAGCCGTGTTCCCAATGCTCCCCGCGGGCGGTTTGGGCCGAGGGCGTGTCGTCGCTGGCGGAAGGCGTCCGCAGCGCCCGGATTGGGGCCGGAGGCGCAACCGGTGCGGCTCGGCTCCGACCGAGACCCGCCCCGAGCCGGAGGGTGCGACAGAATCCACTTGCGGCCTCGCCGGCGAGGGGGCAATGTCCCCTAATTGGCGCACGTGGTTGGAACACGTTTAGTGATGTTGCGCGTGCGGCGGAGGCCGGCCTGAGCTGGCACGGCGGGGGAACGAGCCTATGGTGGGGCGCACACTCAAGCACTTTGTCATCGAAGGCAAGCTAGGCAGCGGCGGCATGGGCGTGGTCTATCAAGCCCGCGACACGAGACTGCAGCGGCCGGTGGCGCTGAAGGTGTTTTCCAACGAGGTGACCGCCGACGCGGAGAAGGGGAAGCGGTTCATCCAAGAAGCGCGAGCGGCGGCGCGCATCGGGCATCCGGCGATCGCTCAGATTTACGATGTGGACGAGGCGGAGGGGATCATGTTCATCGCCATGGAGTTGGTGGAGGGCAAAACGGTGCAGGCGTTGATCCAGAAGCGCGAGTTGGATTTGCTGGGGAGCCTGGATATCGGGATCCAGGTGGCCGAGGGGTTAGGACGGGCGCACGAGGCGGGGATTGTCCACCGCGACATCAAGCCGGCCAATGTCATGCTGGCGAAGGACGGCCAGGTAAAGATCCTCGACTTTGGTTTGGCCAAGCTCCTCGATGCCCCCGCGGGGGCGCCTGTGGGAAGCACGGCGGCGGGCCAACTCAGCACCGTGACCCAGACGTTGCCCGGCACCGTGATGGGGACCGCGGCCTACATGAGCCCGGAGCAGGTGCGGGGTGGCTCGGTGGATTCACGCAGCGACCTTTTTTCCTTGGGCGTCATGCTGTTCGAGATGGCCACGGGCGAGTCGCCGTTTCGGCGCCCGGCCCTGGTGGAGACGATGCATGCGGTGGCCTTCGACGAAACGCCCTCGATCTACGCCCTGCGACCCAATCTGCCCGAAGACCTCCAACGCATCCTCTCCCGCACCCTGCGGAAGCGTCCCGAAGACCGCTATCCCAATGCCGGGGCGCTGGTGGCAGACCTGAAACTCCTCCGGCGCGACATTGAGTCTGGTCGCGCGCCCGCGCCGGCGTGGCGTGACCGGTTGGGTGACGTGGCGCTGAGCCTCCGGCGCGTTCGCCCTGGTCAATACGCCTGGCTGGGGGGCGGCGG
>JAJXTA010000185.1 GCA_021784265.1 bacterium
GGCGGCGGCCTGAGCTGCTCATTATCGGCTACGGCAACGAGCTGCGCGGCGACGACGCCCGCGGCCCGCGCGCCGCCCGCGCCGCCGCCGCCTGGGCCTTGCCCGGTGTGCGCGCCGTTGCCTGCCCGCAGCTCACCCCCGAGTGGTCGGCGGCGGTGGCGGAGGCCCGGGCGGTGGTGTTCGTGGACGCCGCGGTGGCGGGCGCGGGTCAGCCCGTTGAGGCCAGCCCTCTCGCCCCCGCCCCGGGCGCGCCCAGCCTGGCCCACACCGGCGACCCCCAGACCCTGCTGGGCTTGGCGGCGCGCTTGTACGGGCGTTGCCCGCCCGCCTGGGGTTTGACGATTCCCGGGGTCGATTTCGAGTTCGGCGAACGCCTCTCGCCGGTGGCCGAGCGGAATCTGGCCGCGGCGTTGGACCGGCTCCGGACCCTTTGCGGTGAGCATTGCGAAACCCCACAACCCACATGACTCGAAAGCATTCTCGGAGACGCCCGCCCTGGGCGGTTGGTAGCGGCGTCGCCGCCCTCCTCGGCCTGAGCCTGGTCGCCGGCGGCGCGCGGTTGGCGGCGGCCCCCTCGCTCACCGAGCCACGCCCCACCCCGCCGCCCGCGGTCTGGCGTCAACGGTCCGCGCCGGCGCCCCCACCGGCCCGCCGGGCTTCCTCCGCCGCGGTCCAACCCGTGCCGTACACGATCGGCAACCCGACCGACGAGGAGCAGCTCTTCGTCGAGCTGATCAACTGGGGGCGGGCGAACCCCGCCGCCGAAGGCCAGGCCTTTCTGACCACCACCGACCCGGACGTGGTGGGCAACTACGATTTTT
The DNA here is from genome assembly GCA_021784265.1 of bacterium. Classification (GTDB taxonomy): domain Bacteria; phylum Verrucomicrobiota; class Verrucomicrobiia; order Limisphaerales; family J093; genus JAJXTA01. The sequence continues at coordinate 822 of JAJXTA010000185.1, forward strand.
TCCATGTGGACCTCGGGGTGATGGCGGCCCAGTTCGCCCTGCTCCCTCCCGCGCCGCCGCTCTCGCTCAACGCCGCCCTCACCGCCGCCGCCCGCGGGCACAGCGCCGACATGCTCACCAACGCTTTCCAGGGGCACAACGGCACCGACGGCAGCACGTTCGAGGACCGGATTACGGCCCAGGGCTACGTCTGGGGGGCGGTGGCCGAGAATGTCTTCGCCTATGGCAAATCGGTGTGGGAATCGCATGCGGGGTTTGATGTGGATTGGGGCAACGGCACCAACGGCATGCAGACACCGCCGGGCCATCGCATCAACCTGCACAATCCAGTCTATCATGAGATCGGTGTCGGCGTCGTGCACGGCACCAACGGCCCGGTGGGGCCGCTGCTGGTCACCGAGGACTTTGCCAGCACCTTCAACCCGCCCGCCTTCGTCACCGGCGTCGCCTACTACGACCTCAACACCAACGCCTTTTATGATCTGGGGGAAGGGCTGAGCGGCGTCCAGGTGCGCGTGGCCGGCGCCGGCTTCTTCGCGGTCACCACCAACTCCGGCGGCTATTCGGTCCCCGTCCCCGGGGATGGGACCTACGCGGTGACGTTCTCGGCGCCCGGCTTGCCCGATCACCCAACGACCGTGACGGTGACCAATGGCCAGAACGTGAAGCTGGATTACGCGCCGCCCTACACCGCGCCGCGGGTGACTGGCCCGCCCGTGGCGCCGCTGGGTCAGACCACGTTCTACCAATTCTCGGCGGTCGGAGCGGCCCAAGCCTACCAGTGGCGGCAGGTCCAGCGCCTGGCCACCAATGTGGTCGAGACCGGCGACGGCGGCTTGGGCGATTTCACCGTCGTCGTCTCGTCGGGCTACACCGTCTTGGCGAGCGACCCCAGCTTGGGGAACGGGCAATTCTTTCACTTGGTTCAGCCGCTGCCGGCGCCTCAAACCCTCCAACTGAATCTGGCGCTCTATCCCGGCACCAACGCCACCGTGGGGTTCCTCAGCCGCTTGGGCTGGGCCTCGACCGGGCAAGTGGCCCGGGCCCAAATCTCCCTCGACCAAGGCGCCTCGTGGCGGGACCTCTGGTCCCAGACGGGCGACGGCGGCCGCGGTCAGGCCACCTTTCAACCCCAGGGCCTCTCGTTGGCGCCCTTTGCCGGCAACGAGGTCCGTCTGCGGTTTGTCTACGACTTCCTGGGGCCGTTCTTCTTCAACCAGACCACCACCGATGTCGGGTGGGCCCTGCAGAATATCACGGTCGCGGGGGCGGACGTTCTGCTGGCGCCGGTGATCGGCGCGGTGACGGAGACCAACTCCTTCGCGTTCACCCCCGCCGTCGCCGGTAACTACCTGTTGCAGGTCCGCCCCATGATCTCCGGCCATTACCTCGATTGGGGACCTCGCGCGCCGGTCGCGGCCGCGGCCGGGGTGCCACCGACGGCGCGGGTCAAGATCCTCTCCGTCCAGCTCGGCGGCGGGAATCAGGTGCGGTTCTCCTTCGTGGTCCTGTCCGGCACGGCCAGCCAATACCACCTCGAGAGCGCCCCAACGCCGGCGGGGGCCTGGACCACCGACGCCGGTGCGGTGGTGACCGCGGCGGAGGCCAGCCAGTTCAACGTGACCACCGCCCTCGCTCCGGCCGCGCGGCGTTATTATCGCATCCGGGGTGATTGACGCCTCTCCGTTACGGTGCGCCCGTGTGGCCGCGGCGGCGGATTCGACGACCGCTTTGGGCAGTGTCACTTGCCGCTCCGCGGTCACCTTGCTCGTTTCTTACTTTGGCAAGGATCACCTCCTTGTCTAGTGCCTAGGCGCAACCCTGGGCTTGGTGCCGCAGCCCCCGCGGGGCTGGGTGGACTCCTCCGCGCGGCCGGGGTCGTGGTCCGGTCAGTCCGGGACGACCGACTGAGGAATCTCTCGCCGAACGTCCTCGGCGATCGCGTCGCGGGTGAGTTCCAGGCCGAAGCGCTCTTTGAGGAGGCCCACCGCGCTCTGGACCAGCGCTGCTCGGACGGGCCGTTCGGGCGGGCCGAAGACGAAGCGCTGGGCGTAGTATTGCTGGTAGGTGTCCACCGATTGGGCGATGGGAATCACGGTCTCGAGTTTCGCTAGCCGTGGACTGGCGCTAAGGGACGCCAAGTTCACGGTGGCATCGCCGGCCTTCTTGAAGGAGGGGTCTCGCGGGATGTCGATCCAGACCCCGTACCGGCTCACCGTGGCGCCGCACCGGGACCGGATTGCGTGCGCCAGCGCTCGGAGTTCGCCTCGATTCGTTCGGAGGTTGTAAAACTGGGCGTAGCCGGCCCTTTGTGTCGGATCGTCGAAGTTGCGCACGGTGTTCCGTGAAATGGTCAGGACGCGCTTGAGGAGCCGGCGGTAGAGCAAATCGTGGATCGCTCGGTGCGCCACCGACGCCGGACGATGGCGATAGGCTTCACCGAAGAAGTCGAGATCCGTCAGGTACAGAAAGTCAGCGGCGCTGGCGAGGTTGAACCCGCCGAACGCCGAGTTCCGCTTGAAGGCAAGGCCGCGGTCGCGGAAGTACTCGAACACCCCTTTGACCATGCAGTCGCAGGCGCGCACTTTGTGGTGGTGATAGACGCTGGCGAAAAGTGTGGCCCGCGCGAAAAGGAGCTGCTGGATGGCGTTGTACCCGCCGCGATGCACCACCAAGCGCCGATAGGTTCGTCCGCTCGTGCGCTCACTCGCGATGCTCAGGCAATGCAGCAGGCGGTCGATGTCCACGGCGAGCTCGATCCCTGAGGCGCGTCCGTCCCGCGGAAAGTAGTCGAGTTTGTCAGCGTCCATCGGGCCGCTGATAATATCCGCTTCGAACTGTCGGGCCGGGGCGGCCCTCCCGAGAATGAGCGGAGCAAAGTCGTCCACCCCGACCTCCAGCCCGGGGTGCCGGGCCCTGAGCTGAGCGAAAAACTCTCGAAACGGAGCCGAGGCTGCAATGAGGTACGACAGCACTTCCCCGGCACCCTTGCCTTGGAACTCGCCCCCAGCGCCCAGCAGGCCCTTGAGGTCGGAGCGCAGCTCGTAGATCTCCTCGCTGGTGTGCGAAAACGCCGAGTGCCCGGTGTCGTGTAGGAGCGCCGCCAAGCGCACTTTCTGTTCGGTTCTCCGGTCGGCGTCCTTGGGGTGGCGGTGGCTCAGCGCCCTCGCGATCCGGCCGGCCAGATGCATGACGCCGACCGTGTGTTCGAAGCGGCTGTGGGTGGCGGACGGGTAGGTGGCCGATACGAACCCGGTTTGGTGAATCTGGCGCAGTCGCTGCAACAGCGGGCTGTCCAACAGCCCGGCCTCGTGGGGATAAACCTCAACGGTTCCCCACAGGGGGTCGTGAACAAACTTGCTCTTCCCCGTGGTGCCCGCGGCGTCCGCCAGATGCAGGCGAACGAACCTCCCCACCTTCTCGCGCAACGCCACGATCGGCCCCTCCCGGAGAACAGCCCTACGCCACGATCTTCAACCCCGCCTCGACCGCTCGCGCCAACCGCTTCACCAGGGGTTTCCTCCGCCCGAGCTTGGGTTCGATGAACTTCGTGTACCGGCTGCCCAAGGCCGTGGAAACTTCATACACCACTAAGTCGGGGTTAAGCCTCCCGATCAGCCGGCACTGTTGGAGCGATTCGAAGGCGTCGGCCAGCGCCTTCGACCTGGGCTCCGGCCCGTCAGGATCAAACGGATAGCTCTCGGCCAGCGCCCGATACTCCCGCCGCCGCAACAACCGGTAAAAAACCCCCATGAGCTCGCTTTCGGTCGTCTTGAATCTTAGTTGCGGCCGGCTGAAGTTCGCGAACACGGCGTTCAACAATTCGTCACCGTAGAGTTGTAGCGAAGCGCTCATAAGGCGATTTCATTTGTCCGTTCGACGCTGCCTCATTACCATCAGGCCCATTACACTGCGGCTGGGGGTGCTTGTCGAGCCATCTTTTCTCTGGCCTCTGCCGGGCTGGAGCCCTACACGGGGGGGCGTGAGGTCCAGTCGCAGGCGCTGAGAGACCCCAGGCGGCCAAGGCAAGGCATTAGCCATCGCGGGACGACACGGAGGCGAGGCTGCGTCGCGCCTGGGAGCGGCTGGAGCCAACCCGCCACGGGGTTTGCGGAAGAGGGCCGTGGGCGGTGACGCCGCCGCAACCTCGTCGGGAGCGACAGGGTGGATTTGGGCCGGGTGGCCGGGGTGGCGCCTGCGAGGCCGAACGGGCGGCGACCTGGGGGCCCGCTCGCGGGCCGGGGTTTCCCCGGGTCGCTCGGGGAGAACACTGATCCTTATCCACTTGATAAGGAACCTCCCAGCCCCTAGTCTGCCCAGCGCCTCGCCATGCGCGCCCGCTGGATCATGGTCCTAGGTTTGCTGGCCCTCCTGGGGCTCGGCGCGCTGGCGGTGCGCCCCGCCCGCTGCCGCCTCGCCGTCGCGTTCGTGCGCCGGGAACCGGCGGACCTGCTCGATGCCGCCGACCGGCCGCTGGACCTCGTGACCTTGAGCGTGCGCAATCGAGACAGTCTGCCGCTGGTCTTTGACGACCAGCGCGCCGTGGTGGAGGCCAGGCTGGGCCGGCGCTGGGTGCGCACGGAGAACGTGTGGTCGAATCAACGGTTGGAGCGTGCCGGCCTGCCAGCCAGCACCCGCGAGGTCCTCCTGGCGCTGCCGCGGGTCGCGGACGGTTGCCGGGTGCGCTTGCCGGCCACTCACGTGGACACCCTGGGCGATCACCTCCGACGCCTCTTCGGCATCGGCTGGCCCGAACCGCCCACGATGTTCGCCTACCGCCTCCAGCAGGCCGTGCACTGGGCGGGGCCGAGCTGGGTGTACTATTCACTCTGGCCCACGAACTGGCCCGGGCCGAGCACCCGCCGTTGGCAGTCGATCACGGCGGCGGCGGACCTGCCCCCGGCCCTCGGTGGGGCCCCGGGACCACCCCCGCGCTGAGGTTCGGGGTCACGGGGCGAGGGGGGCGACGGGGTTGGCCCCCCGGCGGCGGGCGTTCACCCCTGGAATCCTCCGGTTCGTCCCAGATTACTGGGGGTCGGCGCTTATTCCAGCCATAAATTGTTACGATGAGCACCAAGAAATGGCTAATTCGGCCCCGGCTGCGGCGGGGTGAGCCGGCCCCGCGCCGCTGAGCCCGCCCCGCCCACCGAACGGTTCATGAGCGATGCGGTGCGTCCGCCGGGCGCTCCTCCCGGCAAGCGGAGATATGTCCGCGCCGTTGGTCCGCGACTGCGGGTGTTGTTGGGGTGTGTTCTGGCGTTGGTGGCGTTGCTGGGGGCCAATTCGGTCTATTTGGCAAGCATCACGTTTCTGGAGTGGGTCAAGGGCCTGACGTACCAGAACTACTTCTACCAGTGCATGTTCCTGGCGCATCTGGTGCTGGGGCTGCTCTTGGTGGTGCCGTTCGTCCTGTTCGGCGTCCTCCACCTCAAGAATGCCCACGACCGTCCCAACCGGCGGGCGGTGCGGGTGGGGTATGTG
>JAJXTA010000186.1 GCA_021784265.1 bacterium
GAACCAACTGTAAATGCGATCGGGCTTGACTCCGATCTCTTCGGCGAGCTGGCTCACGGTGAGGCCGCCGCGGCCCGCTGCCTCCAGGAGGCCCACGATCTTCTCTTTGAGCTTGAGCCGGCGACGCCGACTGCGGGCCTTGGTGGGTGGGCGCGCGACCACGGCCGGCGGAGCGGAGGCCGCCGTGCTCCCGCCTTCATAGGCCGCCAGGGCTTGGTCGAGGGCCTCCAACTGCCCCTGGAGTTTCTCCCGCCGCTCTAAGAGCGACGAGATGCGTTTGAAATCCCGGGACGTTAGTGATATAAGGTTCATTGGCGACCAGACTAAAGAACGGCGTCGGGTGAAGCAAGCGCCAATTTGGCCGACCGGCGCCGCCGACTGGTGAGCGCACCGAACAGAGTTCCGTGATACGCGAAGACTATATTGTCAGTTGGATCCGCCGGTACGTTCAGGCCTTGGTGGAGATCCTGCGGTTGGTCAAAACCGAGCAGTACCAGGGGGCGCTCCAGCAGATCGACGCGGCCCTGCAAACGTTGTTGGACCTCGGCCCGGATTCCGTCTTGACGCTGTCCGAGGGCCAGATCATGGCCCGGCTGACCCTGGGCGAACCCACCATCCTGGCCCGGGAGAAGTGCCTCATGCTCGCCGCCTTGTTGGAGCAACTGGGCATCGTTGGCGCCGCCCAGAATCGCCTGGCGGAAAGCCGGGACTGCTATGTCAAGGCACTGCACATCGTTTTGGGCGTCGAGATGCGTGGGGAGAACCACCCGGCGCCGGACTACGCGCCTCCACCCGAGCGGCTGCTCGAGCGGCTGGGGACCGCTCCTTTGCCGCCCCGCACCTACGGCGCCCTGATGCTCTTTCACGAACAACACGGGCGCTTCGCCAAAGCCGAAGACGCGCTGTTCGCGCTGCTCGAGGCGGTGCCTGGCAACCAGGACGCGCTCGAAATGGGTCTGGGCTTCTACGAACGCCTGGGCGTCCTCAGCGACGCCACGCTCCAAGCCGGCGACTTGCCGCGGGCCGAGGTCGAGGCGGGCCTAGCCGAGCTCCGCGCCCGGGCGGCAGCCCGTCCGCCCCCGGCCGCCTGATCTCACCGCGCGCCGGCGGCGGCGGTTACGAAGCGCAGGGCGGCCTCGCAAAATGCGAAACCATGATCCGGGTCTCGCAACAACACGCTGCCAATGTAGAGGATGCGGCCACCCCCCGGCCAGGCGAGCAGCCCCGCGGCATCTCCATATTCCCGGCCGTCAGCGCCGCGAACCGTAGCGATGGGAACATAGTGGACTCCGGCGGGCAAGCGGCTCCGATCAATCGCCCGCAGCCGCGGATCCCCCGTCGGATACCCAAAAACGGCGGGGAGCGTCGGAACGAGCGTTTGGCCGCGCGCCATCTGCACGGTCAGCGGCTCACCGGGCGCGCCTTCGAGCGCCATCATGAGCGGCAAGCCCAAACGCTCCGTGAGCGGCTCCGGCCGATGCGAGTCCGGTGCCGTGGCGTAGTACAACGGCCAGGGCTGGGATGAGAGCAACACCAACGTACCGCCCTCCTTCACGTACCGCGTCACCGCGTCGGCGCCGTCGCCCGGCGCGCGCACCGTCGCAAGATAGTCTTCACCATCCAGGTAAATTGCCACCTTCACCCGCTGCGCGTTGAACCGCGCCGGATTGACCAGCGCTTCCGGTCGCAGCAGGCGGGCCCGCTTCACCAGACCGGCTCGCTGCGCGATCGCGAAGGCCGGGCCGCCCGGCGCCGGCGGCAGAATCACCACGGTGTCGGAGGGCAACGCCAGCATCGCCGGGCGCAACCGCTCGAGGGCCGCCTCCTCCCGCCGCCGACGTTCCCAGGCCGCCGCCCCTTCCGCCAAGGCCGTGGCAACGCCGGCGAACGGCATGCGGGCGCCCTGGCCGCGGGGCGCGGCCGTCGCCGCCCACACCCAACGGCCTCGCGGGGCGATGGCGGCCACCGTCCGCCCCGGAGGGACCGGGATGCGGGCGATGAGGAGGCGGGCGGTACGGGCGGGCGGCCAGGCTTGCCAGGCCAAGGCCTCGACCGCTGGCCCGGCCGCCACGTCCCGGCCGTGCGCGTCATACAGCGCGGGAGCAGAGCCGGGCCCGGCGCTATAAAGCAGGTACACACATTCGGCACCGCGCACGGCCCGGGGCAGCCGCGTGGGGCCGGTGGCCCCCGGTCCGCCCGCGGGCGTCGCGACCTCGAAGGGGACGCCAAACCTCCACCACGACCCCTGCGGTACGCCCGCCCATGAATCCGAGTCTTCCCAGCTCATGTCTGGCAGGGCTCCGGGCGGCAGGGGTACGCGCCTCCAGCCGTCGCGGGTCGTCACCCCGGCCCGAGGGGCTGCCGCCGGCCGGCTGCGGGAAACGGTGTCCAAGGACGTCGAAGGCAACACCGGTCCTCCCGCCGCCGGCGCGCCGACAATGATCTGGTCGTCCGGCTGCAGGTCGCGGAGGTAGAGCGACCAGAGGGCTTGAGGCGGGCGTCGAAACTCGACCTCAGGTTGGAGCTGATGCCGCGCGCCGCCACGCACCACGGCGACCGGTTGTCCACTGAGATCAACGTAGGGAACCGTCAGGGCGAGGTCCAGCCGCGGCAACGCGCTGTGGAGGGTGAACGAGAGGTTGCCCGGCGGCGTATATCGATAGTCGCGGACCTCGACCCTCGCGGGCCCTTTCCGAAAGACCAGCGCCGCCCGCTCGCCCGCCACCACCCGCGCCCGTGCGGCGCCGACGGGCTCAGTCATGACCAGCGGCGCCGCGAAACCGTAGCTCGCGCGCGCGCCCACCCCGTAAATGTTGCCGGCGTACAGGCCATAGCCTTCGGCCATGTCGGCGGGCTGATAATCGGCCAGGCGGTCTTTGCGCACGTCCTGATAGAGCAGATACCACCGGCTCAACGAACCCTCCACGGCCCAGCGCAGCACCGGGTCCCCCGTGTGAACCGCGGTCTGGGCCAGGGTGTCGAGATTCCAGAAGACCTCGTTAGCGCAGGCCGCCCCGGTCCAGTCCCGCCCGCTATTGGGCTCCCATAAGAACGCGGCATCGAGGTTATCCCAGCGGTTGTTATCCGACGGCCACATCACCAAATAACGGTAGGTGAAGGCCCGCGCTAACGCCAGCGCCTCCCGCGCTCCGCGCCGATGCTCCGGGTCCGGGCTGCTCCTAAACGTCATATAATAGTCCAGACAAAACGAGGCGCTGAGCGTGCCGCCGATGGCAAAAGGGGAGGAGGGGACATCCGCGAACTCATTGCGGGTCCAGACGATGTGCTTGGCCCAATGCAACACCCCATCCACGATTGGCAGGTACTCCGTCTTCCCCCGGTCGCGGTACAACCCCAGAAACAACCGGCCCGCGGCAAACCCGTTGGCGTTATGCAGCGTCGTCACCGGTGGGCCGCCCCACTCTGGCGTCCAGGCTCCGCTGAGCGGTTTGTCCCAATACACACACCGCTCCCCCGCGACGGTGAACGTCTTGGTCAGTCCCGCCAGCTCCTTTGCTTCGGCTTCCAGCGCTTGCAAACGAGCGGTGTCATGCTGGTGCGCGGCGACGGTGGTCGGGAACTCGTTGTGCCAGGTCCAGCCGTAGAGGAGGCGGGTGCCGGGCACTTGAAAGGGTTTCTCGACCCCGCCGATCAAGCCGTCCCCCGGGGGTCCGGCGAAATCCCGCTGCCGGAGGCCGCCGGGGATCCAGCTCACATCCGCCACTTCCGGCGCCGGAGGCAACTGACCACGCAATCGCGGCCACCAAAACGACCAGAGGAATCGGTTCGGATCGTCGGTGGCAGGCAGGGCGCGGCTCCAGAGCAGCGTCCCACGCGAATGACACCGCGCTCCCACCGGGGGCAGCACCAGTTGCTGGTAGCCGGGTCCGCCGGCCGGATAAACCAAGGCCACAAACGGACCCGCGTCCACCGGTCCGTTGGTAGCGTTCGGCGCCCAGCGGTAGCCGGTGGCGATGTCCCGCTCCGAGTTGTCTTCCAAACGCGTCGTCTGAAACTCGAGCCCCACGTAGCGCGCGGTCCGCGGCGCCCATAACCCCACCACCGGCAGCGGATGCGCGCCCAACGGCGGCGTGTAACTCCAATTCCGGTTGTAGTGGTAGGCGGAAATCTCCGGTGTCCCCGCATGACGGTCCAGGAGCAACGGGAACGGATCGGCCAACGGCGTTGCGTTGAGCCACCCGCGCTGATGCCAGACCTCCGCCCCTGGGAGGTACAAGGCCAGGAAGTGAAAGGGCTCCTCGCCGACCGCCTGCGCCCACTTCGTCGCGTCGAACGCGGTCACCGTCAGATCGAAGGCGACGACCGGGTAAGGCTCCTCTCCCCGCAGGTGAACGCGGATCGTATCCGCGGCCCCGAGCCGAAGGCCGCAATCCTCCCGGAGGCCAAGGTCGCCAAAGACCAAGGTGTCCCGCCCTTGGCGCTGGCAGCGGCCGGCCCGGAAGCCCAACCGCGCCGAGCTGAACCGCACCACGGCCGCGGGCCCGTCCTTGGCCAAGACGTCGAAGCCAACCACCCCGGCGGGACCCGCCACGGCGCGCACGGTCACGAGCCCATTCCGCAGTTCCTGGCTCGACACCGGCTGGGCCAGGAGCAACGCGACGAAGCACCCCCAAACTGCGCGTGGTATGAACATGCACCGATGGTTTCGCGACCGGCGTTGATGTCAAGTGTCGAGGTGCCAACACCGCCATCACCTCAACCGTAGGATGGGGCCGCCCCGTGCCGCCGCCGCAACGTCTCCAAAACCTCTTCCCGTGTCGTCTGACTCATGCTTTTGTCCATTCCCGCCACGGTAACAGTGACCTCTGGCGCAACGTACCCTTTCCCCCGGCTTTCCCCCCTCCCGGGTAACAAAGCTTTCGGCGCAATTCGGACCCCGCTCATTGACGGCGAAAGGGCTTGTCGAGCGGCGATCGGTTGAGTAACCTCTCCGCCGTCCAAGCCCGCGATGCCTGCCCGATGCGCCTATGAACCCTCGCTTGCTCCCTCACCTCATTCCGCGGTACGCGGCGATCCTCCTGGCGCTCCCGGCCCTGCCCGTCTCCGCTCCGGCGGCGGCCCCAACCCCGACGGTGATCGGCTTGTGGCGCTTCAATGAGGGGAGCGGGACCCTCGCCCTGGACTCCTCCGGCCTCGGGCATGCCGGCACCCTGGCCGGCGAGAACGGCAACGTCCCGGCCTGGGCGACCGGGCAGCCAGGGTTCGGCGGCGCCTTGCGGTTCACCAATAATGGCACCGACCACGCCTACGTTCTGATCCCCGGCGACCCCGCCCTGCGCCTCGGCCAGACCTCGACCAACGCCTGGTCGATCACGGCCTGGGCCTACGAAGATTCAGCCGGCACCGGCGATTTCGTGGCCAGCTATGGCCGAATCATGGTCCTCGACGATGGCACCGCCTTCCAACTTGAGTCCGGCGCCTCCGGCGATGGACAATTGTACACCTGGAGCCGCGCCAACCCGGGGTGGCAGCTCCCATGGGGCGTGGGGTCGGTGGTGGCCCCGCTCCTGGATCAGTGGGAACATTGGGCCGTCGTGTACGATGGGACCAATCTCACGGTCTATCGCAACGGCAACCAGGGCGCCGCCGGCGGCGTGGCCTCCGCCCCACTGAGCGCTGCCCTCGGTTACGCTGGCTACCAGGGCGCGATTACGATCGGGTCGGAGCTGGGGGCCTCGGCCAACCGCACCTGGAACGGGATGTTGGACGACGTGGCGGTGTTTGTCGGTGCGCTCTCGGCGGCGCAGGTTCAGGCCGTGATGAGCGGCGATTTCGCTCCTTTCCTGGGCGGGCCGGCGTCCATTCTGAGTCAGCCGCAGAGCGCTACCGTGCAGCTTGGGGACAGTGTCAACTTCACGGTCGGGGCCTACGGCACCGCGCCCCTGCACTACCAATGGTTCTTTAACACCAACGCTCTCCCCAACGCCACCAACGCAACGCTGACCCTGGCCGACCTCCAGCCCAGCCAAGCCGGCACCTACTCCGTCGTGGTGACCAACAGCCTGGGAGCACAGACCAGTCAGACCGCCACCCTGCAGGTGTACCACTCGAGCCTCGTGGGACTGTGGCGCTTCAACCAAGGCAGCGGGACGGCGGCCCTGGATTCGTCCGGGCTGGGAAACACCGGCGCCCTCGAGGGCGAGAACGGCAACGTCCCCGCCTGGGTGACCGGCCAGCCAGGGTTCGGCGGCGCCCTGCGCTTCACCAACAATGGCGCCGATCATGCCGACGTCACCATCCCGGCCAGCACCGCGCTGAAGCTCGGCTTGACCTCGACC
>JAJXTA010000187.1 GCA_021784265.1 bacterium
CCAGCACGTTGGAGGCCCGCAGTCGCGCCAGCGTCCGGGCGCCGATGAGGATGGGCCAGGCGCAGGCCAGGCGCACGCGCACCTGGCCGCGCGGCAGGGCGTTGGTATAGGCCCAGCCGTCGGCGAGGAACACCTCGGCCTGGCGCAGGTAGTTCTCATAGAACAGGCGGAACCGAGGGCCCATCGCCGGGTCCAGGAGGTCCGCGGGACGCAGGCCGTGGCGGGCGAGCCAGTCGTCGGGCAGATAGCACCGGCCCTGGCGCAGGTCGCGGGGTAGATCGCGGAGGATGTTCACCAATTGCAAACCCTTGCCGAAGCGAACGCCGTTGATCAGCAAGGTCGCATCGTCCAGATGGGCCTGCGGGAACAAGTGGGCCCGACAGACCTTGGTCCAGAACTCGCCCACGCAGCCGGCGACGCGGTAGGTGTAGTCGTCCAAGTCGGCGTCGCTCGGGAGCGCGACGATGGCGGGCGGCCGCGGGGCGCCGCTCGCTGAGCCGGCGGCCGGCGGGGCGCACTCGCCAAACCGGCGCAGGTCAAGCTCCTGCCCGCTGGTGATGGTGGTGAGCACGGCGCGGATGAGCTGTTGGTCGGCGGGGGAAAAGGCCGCCAGGAGCCGTTGGACCTCCTCGAACCGTTGGAGCAGGCGCCGCTCCGCCGCCGTTGCCCCAGCCGCCGTGCCGTGGAGAAACGGCTCCAGTTCCAGAGGCGGACCTTCACCCGTGAGGATGCGCTCGCGCAACGCCGCCAGCGCGGTCAGCCGCGCCGCGACCGGGGCCGTGGTGGTGTCCGCCAGCGTGTCCGTGGCCCGAGCCAGGAGATAGGCTAGCCCAATCTGCGGCCGGATGGCTGCCGGCAGGACGCGCACCGTCAGGTAGAACGACCGCGCGACCGCCTTGAGCAAGGGGGCCAGCCCGCGGAACGCCAACTGAACCGCGTCAGGCATGGGCGCAACGCCGCTCTGTTCGCGCCGCGCGGGGATGTGGGCCGCGGCTCACGGGGTTGCCGCCACACGCTCCGGCGGCCGTGGGCCCGGCGCGGCAGTCACGTTCGCCTCGACCGCCTCCAGCGCGTAAATGTGGTCATCAAACGCCAGGGCATAGAGCTCGCCCTGGGCGTCTTGGGCGAAGCTGGCAATGTTCTTGGGCTGCTCGAGGAGAGCGGCATCGGCCGTCACCTTGCCGTGCTGGTAGCGCAGGCCCCAGATGGTCCCCAAAGTATAATCGGCGTAGAGATAAACCCCTTGGAGCGCGGGGAACCTGGACCCGCGATAGACGTAACCGCCGATGATGCAGTTGCCAAAGGCGTGATTGGGGAACCGGCTTTCTTTGGCCAGCAACGGATTGTGGGCGTACTCGAGCACCGGCTCGAGGTACCGCGCCCCCGGCGGGCCGGGTTTGAAATGGTGGAACCCCTCACGCACGCACCAGCCGTAATTCCCACCCTTGACCAGGAGGTCAACTTCCTCCCATTTGTCCGCGCCAACATCCGCCCCCCAGAGCTCCCCGGTGAGGCGGTCCCAACTCATCCGCCACACGTTGCGCAGACCGTAGGCCCAGATCTCGTGGCGAACGCCGTTGCCCTCGCTCGCGAACGGGTTGTCCGGCGGGATGCCGTAGGGCAACGTGCGCGTCGGGTGATCCACGTCCAGGCGGAGGACCTTGCCCAACAAGGACGCCACGTTTTGGCCGTTGTTATACGGGTCGCCCGGCCCCCCGCCGTCGCCCGAGGTGAGGTAGAAGTACCCGTCGGGACCGAACCCGAGCTGACCGCCGTGATTGTTGTCAAACGGGTGCGGGATGGTGAGCAAGACACGCTCGGAGGCCGGGTCAGCGCGATTGGGGTCGCTGGGGTCCACGTGGAACTCGCTGACCACGTTGCGCCGGGGATTCTCCTGCGAATAGAAGACGTAGAACTTCCCGTTGGCCCGGTAGCGCGGATGGAAGGCAAAGCCCAGGAGGCCCTGGGTGTTGGCGACTAACGGACGGCGGTCGGTGATGTTCAGAAACTCCCGGGCCGCACCACCGTCACTGCCGCGGGGGAACGCGACGATGCGTCCGGCCTGCTCGACCACGAAGACCCGGCCCGAGTCGTCCGGCGCATCCTCCATCCAGATGGGGCGCTGGATGACCAAATGGGGAAAGACCAACCGCATCCGCAGTTTTGGCAGAGGCTGGCCCGGAGCGGCGCACGCCAGCAAGGCGCTGGCCCCCACCGCCCAGCCGAGTCGTGTCAAGCTTGTCATCCAGTTCACCTTAACCGAGGGCGTTGCGCCGATTCAAGCCGCGACCGACGGCCGCTCTTGATTTGCCCCGTCCCAGCCCGAGGGTTAGCCTCCGGGCGATGAAGAAACGCACCGCCGCTTTCCAACGCCTCCGCCTCGCCTGCCTGCTCGCCGCCTTCCTCCCGCTGGCCGCCCAGGGCTTGCCGGCGCCCCGCATCACCGGCGTGACCGCCGCCAGCGGGCAATTCTCCCTCGCCTGGGCCCCACCGCCGACCAACTGGCAATACACCGTGCAGTCGCGCGACAGCCTCACCGCCGGCCTCTGGATCAATGTCCGGGGCACGGAGCCCTGGCCGATCAACTTGCTGGCCTGGACCGACCCGCGGCCGCCCGCCGCGGCGCTCCGGTTCTACCGCGTGATCGGCGTCCCGCCCACCGTGCGCGGCCAGTTGCAGGCCAGCACCGCGCTCACCAGCTACACCAAGGCCGCGCTCCTCCTCTTGCAACAGTTCGGCGTTACCCCCCAATACGGGGTGAAGGTGTACAAACTCGACTACGCGACCGTGGACGCGCTTGGCGCTCCCATCCTGGCCTCCGGGGCGCTCGCCGTGCCGGATGGCGGCACCACCGCCCTGCCCTTGATGAGTTATCAGCATGGCACGGTGCTCAAGAAGAGCGACGCGCCCTCCGCCAACATCGGCTTCTTCAGCGAATCCGTTATCCTCATCGCGTATGCGGCGACCGGCTACGCCGCCGTCGCCCCGGATTACCTCGGCCTGGGGGATTCGCCCGGGCCGCACCCGTACCACCACGCCCAGACGGAAGCGACGGCCGGCGTGGACATGCTCCGCGCGGCGCGGGCGTTTTGCGCCAGCCAGCAGATCGCGCTCAGCGGACAGTTGTTCTTGTGCGGCTATTCGCAAGGCGGGCATGCCACGGCCGCCCTGCAACGCGAGTTGGAGGCTTATCACACCAATGAGTTCACCGTCACCGCCTCCGCGCCCATGTCCGGCGCCTACGACCTCTCCGGGGTCACCGCCAACGACTTCCTGTCCGGGCGCTCGATGCCCAACCCGTACTATTTCCCCTATCTGCTGGCCGCCTACCAGGCGGTGTACCACTTGACCAATTCGCTCAGCGACCTGTTGGCCTCCCCCTGGAACACCAATCTGCCACCGCTCTTCGACGGCCAGCATGACAGCAGCGCCCTCAACGCCCTGGTGCCGGCCGTAGTGACCAACATCCTCAAACCGGCGGTGCTGACCGCCTTCCTCCAGGACACCAATCACCCGTTGCGGCTCGCCCTGCGCGATAACGACCTCTACCAGTGGACCCCGCACGCGCCCGTCCGGCTCTACTATTGCTCCGGGGATCAGGACGTTGATCCGGCCAACTCGCAAGAGGCTAACGCGAGCTTTCTGAGCCGGGGCGCCAATGTCCTGCTGATCAACACCGTGCCCGGGGCCAACCACACCGACTGCAGTATCCCCAGCCTCCTGGCGGCCAAACAGTGGTTTGATTCGCTCCGCAACTGAGACCGCCCGGCCTTCCCCGGCCCCGCCGGATGTCGGGCAGACCAGTGGGCGCGTCGCTCGCGCGCACCGGCAGCCGATTCTAACCGACGCGCAGCCACACCGTTTTCAGGTAGGCCGGCTCCTCACGGCTGATGGGAAAGTCCGGCGGTTGTGGCGCGTAGTGCTGTTGCAACACCGGGCGCCGCGCGGCGCGCAACGCCGCACCGAGGACGTCCAGGAACTCACCCGGCTTCAGCCCGGCAGCGTTGGTCGAGGCGAACAACACCCCCTCCGCTTTGAGCACCGGCAGGGCGGCGCCGACCAGGCGGGCGTAGTGCTTCTCCGCTTGGAATACTCCGCTCGTCTTGGACGTGGAAAAGGTCGGCGGGTCAAGCACGACCAGGTCGAAGGCGCGCCCCTGCCGGGCCAGCCGGTGCAACCGGTCGAGGGCGTCGTCGCGCGCGAACTCGTGCCCGCCGGGGTCCAGGCCGTTAAGCCGGAAATTCTCCCGCCCCCACTCCAGGTAGTTGTGGGAGAGATCGACGCTGGTCGTCTGGGCGCCCGCCAAGGCCGCGCAGAGGGAGAAGCCGCAGGTATGGGCGAAGAGGTTCAGGACTTGCCACGGCGGGTCCGGGCGGCCGCGCGCGCCCAGGTCGAAGCCGACCCCGACCCGCCGCGTCAGGAGCCGGCGACGGTTGTCCCGCTGATCGAGGAATAAACCCACCGAGGGTCCTTCCCAGAGTCGCAACGCGTAGCGCACCCCATTCTCGCGGACGGTGATGTCGCCCGCGGGCGGCCCGCCGGTCAAGCCCAGCGGGGCAACCCCGGGCCGGGGGGCGCCACCGCGGCGCCGCTCCAGCCGCTGATGGAACGCGTGGCGGCAAGCGAAATGGCGCTGCCACGTCGTCAGGCGAGCCCACTGTTCCCGGCCGCAGTCCCCAGGCCCCTGAGATCGGAGCGTCTCCCCCAAACGATCCACGTACCACCCCGGACACCCGTCCGCCGCCCCGTGCGCCAACCGAAAAGCATCGGTCTCGTCGGGAGCGATGATGGCCTCGCGCAGCGCGATCCGCGGGTCCGCCGCCCACTCGGCCGGGACGCGCAGCGTCAGCGGCCGACCGCTCACCGGGTGGAGCAAGGAGAGGCTGGCTGCGTGGAGGTGCATCCGCGCTGCCGGCGTGCCTCCGTAAAGGGTATCGCCCAGGATGGGGAAGCCGTGCGCCGCCGCTTGCGCGCGGATCTGGTGCGTCTTCCCGGTCCGCGGGCGGGCCACCACCACCGTGCGGCCCTGGGTGGTTTCGGCCGCTTCGAACGTGGTCTCAGCCAGCGGCGCGCCCGCGTGCGGGGCGCGGCAAAGGTACCGCTCGCCGGCCCGGACGAGGGCCGACCGGGCGGTCACGGTCCCCGCCGGGACCGGGCGGTCGGTCAACAAGACGTATTCCTTGCCGACCTTTCGCTGGTGGAACTGTTCCGCCAAGGACCGGTGCGCGCAGGGCGTCTTGCCGAAGACCAGGAGGCCGGAGGTCTCCTTGTCGAGGCGCTGGAGGATGGCCAGCTCCGCCCAGCGGGGCTCGCGGTGGCGCAGCCAGTCAAAAACCCCTTCACCCGCCCAGGGGTCTGGGGCATGCGTGTTCCATCCCGCCGGCTTGTTCACGGCCAGCAGGTGGTCGTCTTCATACATGATCAGCGGCGGGCGATGCACGGTCCGGGGCCACTCTAATCGGGCCGCCCGCCACCGCCAAGCCGGCGATGGCTTGACGCCGCCGCCAGTAGAGGTTAAAATAAGCTCATCGTGTCCATAATCATCGGACCAGCTTGACACGACGGTGCGCACCGCTCCGCCAGCCTCAGAACCCGCCCCGGGTGCGGGAGACCAGCGGCGGTCACCCTTGCTTGCCCGCCTGCGGACGAAGCTCATCCTCCTGGTCCTGCTGCCGGTCATCCCGGCCCTCACCGTGGCCCTCGACACCAACCTGCGGGAGCGGCACCTCGGGCGGGCCGGGGCCCGGGAGCGCGTGCAGGCCCTGGCCCAGCTCGCCGCCGCCCACCAAGCCAAGTTCATCGACGATACCCGGCAATTGCTCACCACACTCACGGATTTCCCCTTCCTCGTCCTGGGCACGAACCGCGCGGTCGCCGAAACCCACCTGTTCAACCTCCGCCTCCTCTCTCCTGATTACGCGAACTTCGGCCTCGTCGAGGCCGAGGGCACGCTCTTCTGCAGCGCCGCCCGGACCAACGACGGGCGCGAGTTTGACGACGCAGCCTGTTTCCAACAAGTGATGCGGACCCGCCAGTTCGCCGTGGGCGGGCTCCGCACCAACGGCCTCACCGCCGAGCCGGTCCTGGAT
Organism: bacterium; assembly: GCA_021784265.1. Classification (GTDB taxonomy): domain Bacteria; phylum Verrucomicrobiota; class Verrucomicrobiia; order Limisphaerales; family J093; genus JAJXTA01. The sequence continues at coordinate 6,090 of JAJXTA010000187.1, forward strand.
TGCGCCTGGCCGGTCGTGGACAGCCACCAGGTCCCCCGCCGCGTCCTCTTCGCCTCGCTCAAGGTGGCGCGCCTCGCCCGCGCGGCGGCCCAGATGCCGCTGCCCGCCCAAGCGAGGGTCACGGTGTTGGACCGGGAGGGCAACGTCCTGGCCCGGCACCCGGATGCGGAACGCCTCGGCGGCCGCGGCGGCC
>JAJXTA010000188.1 GCA_021784265.1 bacterium
CAACCAACGACGTGGAAGGAGAACCGGCCAAGACCGTGGTCCTCACCGTGAGCGCGAACAGCGCCTATCAGGTAGGCACCCCGAGCAGCGACACCGTCACCATCACGGACAACGACGCCCCACCACCCCCCACCACGCCCACGGTCACCGTCGTGGCTAACCAGCCCCACGCCGCCGAGACCGGCTCGCAAGTGGGCCAGTTCACCGTGAGCCGCACCGGGAGCACCGCCGCCGCCTTGACCGTCAGCTACACCCTGAGCGGCACCGCCACCAACGGGGTGGACTACCAGCAGTTGTCCGGGGCGGTCACCATCCCGGCCGGGGCTAGCGCCGCGCCGGTCACCGTCACGCCTCTGGACGCAACCAACGACGTGGAAGGAGAACCGGCCAAGACCGTGGTCCTCACCGTGAGCGCGAACAGCGCCTATCAGGTAGGCACCCCGAGCAGCGACACCGTCACCATCGCGGACAACGACGCCTCACCACCCCCCACCCCGCCCACGGTGGAGGTTACGGCTTCGGTGGCCTTTACCTCCGAGAGCGGGATGCCACCCGGTCAATTCACCATCACCCGGAGCGGTCCCACCGACGCCCCGCTCACCGTACACTTCTTGGTCAGTGGTAGTGCCGTGGCCGGCGTGGATTACCAAACGCTTCCAGCCACGGCGACCATCCCAGCCGGCGCCAACTCGGTCACGGTGTCCGTGGTTCCGCTCGACGACCTGTTCTTGGTGGAATTGGGTGAGACCGTGGTGTTGAGCCTGGCAAGCGATCCTACCTACCAGGTGGGAGCCTCCGCGACCGCCACCGTCAACATCGTGCTGGCCGTCTCGCTTTCGCCCGGGCCAGCCCGCGCCGACGGGGCGCTGGAAACGACCCGGCGGCGTTAGAGCACAGGTTGCGAGACGGGCAGCGATTGCGCCCGGCGGCGGCGCCTTGTGCGGCGGAGCGTGGGCAGCCCGGGCACGGGGGCCCGGGGCACGCGTGGAGGCCTGGGGGAAGTTCGCCGGCGTAATGTGGGTGTTTGCCCCATACCTACCAACGGCGGCCTCGGGTACGCTTTCCGGTAATGCTGGGCTGCCTTCCCGGCCATCGTGCATGCACAACGAACTTCAGCTCCTCATCTTAGACGACAACGCTGCCGACGTCCTGCTCATGGCCGAGACGTTACGGCGTGCGGACGTTCCGTTTCGCCACGCCCATGTGCAAACGCAGGCGGAATTCCAGCAGGCGCTCCAGACCGGGCCGCCCGACCTGATCCTCTCGGACCACGCTCTGCCCGCGTTCGACGGGTTTGCGGCGCTAGCCCTGGCCCATGCCCGACGCCCCGGGACCCCCTTCATCTTCGTCAGCGGCAACGCCCGCCCCGAGGTGGTGGCCGAGGCCTTGAGCAAGGGAGCGACCGACTACGTGTTCAAACAATCGCTGGCCCTGCTGCCGGTGGCGGTGTGGCGCGCCCGCCAGAGGGTCGAGGAACGCGCCCGGTGGGCGGCGGCGGAGGCGCACTGGAAACGCGTGGCGCAGGAGTTGCGCGACGCCCTGGTCCGCCACCAGCCGGCGGGCGGTTTGGTGCGCATCTGCGCCCAATGCAAGCGCGTCCGCGACGAGCAGGAGCGTTGGGTCCCGCTCGAGGCGTTTTTGAGACGGCAGTACGGCGCCACCTTCAGCCACGGGCTGTGTCACCACTGCGCCGAGACCCTCTACCCTGGCGTGCTGGCGGACCTGGCTCACAGCGCTGCCGCGCCTACAGGACACCCTTGAGCGTACGGGCAGCCCCGCCCCGCCCAATTCCGGTCTTCACCCTAGTGCCGGGCCCGCCACGGTCGTCTATAGTAGGTCTATGAACAGTGGTGGCAGTGATGACGGCGCCTCGCCCTATCGTCCGAGTTGTTCCTTCGGCCAGGAGAGAGTGTTCGCCGGGACTTGCGCCGCAACTCGGTGGGGTCCCGAGGGGTCGGTGCGGAAGGGCACCCCACCCGCGCTGTGGTAGGCGAGCGTGGCTATGGCGCGGCGCAGCACAAGGCCTGGACTGGTGGAAGAGGTTGGCGTGGCAAAGAACCTGAACATTCTAGTCTTGGAAGATGAGCCGGCGGATGTCATCCTCATCAACCACGAACTGCGCAAGGCGCACCTGGGGTTTCAAACCCGGCGGGTTGAAACCCGGGACGATTTCCTGCGGGCCCTGCGGGGGGAACCCCCGGACCTGATCCTCTCCGACGGCGCCCTGCCCGAGTTCACCGGCTTTTCGGCCCTGGCGATGGCCCGGGACCTGTGCCCGGACATTCCCTTTATCTTCGTCACGGGTTCGCTCGGCGAGGAGAAGGCGATCGAGATGCTCAGGAGCGGCGCCACCGATTATGTGCTAAAGAACCGGCTCGCCAATCTGGTTCCCGCCGTCCAGCGGGCCTTGCGGGAGGCGGAGGAGCGCACCAAACGCAAAGCCGCCGAAACGGCCTTGCGCCAGAGCGAAGAGCGCTTCCGCATGGTGGTCGAAGGGGTCAAGGATTACGCCCTGTTCCTCCTCGATACGGCGGGGCGCGTGGTGAGCTGGAACGCGGGGGCGGAGTGGATCAACGGGTACCGCGCCAACGAGGTGCTCGGCCAGCATTACTCGGTACTCTACCCACGGGAAAAGGTCCAAGCCGGCGACACCGATGCCGCCTTGCTGGCGGCGGCGGCCGAAGGGCGCTGCGAGGAGGAAGGGTGGCATTTGCGCAAGGGGGGTAATCGCTTCTGGGCCAACGTGGTGATCACGGCCTTGCGGGATGAGTGGGGAAAACTCCGCGGCTTCGCCCACGTCACGCGGGACATCAGCGAACGCCACCGGGTCGAGGAGGCCCTGCGCCAGAGTGAAGCCCGGAAGGCGGCGGTAATGACCACCGCCCTGGATGCCATCGTCTCCCTGGACCACGAAGGGGTGGTCCAGGAGTGGAACCCCGCGGCGGAGAAGCTCTTCGGCTACACCCGCGGCGAAGCGGTGGGCCGGAAGTTGGACGAACTCATTATTCCGGCCTCGTTACGCGAGATTTACCGGGAAGGGCTGGCGACCTATCTGATGACCGGGGTGGGCAGTCTCTTGGGCCGCCCGATCGAGCTGACGGCGACCAACGCGCGCGGACTGGAGTTCCGCATCGAGCTGGCCATTACCCGCATCCCGGCGGAGGAGCCGCCCTTCTATACCTGCTTCATGCGCGACATCAGCGAACGGAAGGCCAATGAGGAAGCGTTGCGCAAGAGCGAGGAGCGATACCGCATGTTGTTGGAAGGGATTCAGGATTATGCGATCTACATGCTCGATCCCGACGGCCGGGTGGCCACCTGGAACCTCGGCGCCGAGCGCATCGAGGGGTGGACGGCCGAGGAGATTGTCGGCCAGCCCATCGACCGCGTCTTCCCACCGGAGGAAGCGCGTGAGGGCAAGGTCCGGCGCCTGCTGCGCACCGCCGCCGCCGAGGGCCGTTGCGTCGATGAGGGCTGGCGGGTCCGGGGCGACGGCACGCGTTACTGGGTCAATATGAGCCTGACCGCCATGCGGGACGTCACGGGCCGGCTCTACGGTTTTGCCAAGATCGCCCGGGATGTGACCGAGCTCCGCCAAGCCGAAGAGGCGCGGCGCGAGAGCGAGCGGCTCTACCGTGTCGTGTGCGCGAATATTCCCAAGGGCGGTGTGGCCCTCTTTGACCGCGACCTGCGCTACCTGCTGGTCGAGGGCCAGCAGGCCCTGGAGAACGTGGGCCGGACCGGCCGGTCGCCTGAGGGGCAAACCCTGGCGGCCATCTTCCCCGCCGCCACCCGCGACCTGCTCGAACCCCGGTATCGGGCCGCCTTGGCTGGCGAGTCCTCCTTGGGGGAGGTCGAGCATTGTGGTCGCACCTACTTGGTGAATCTGGTGCCGCTCCGGGACGAGAAAAACGCCATTCACGCCGGCCTTGCTCTCGGGATCGACATCACCGAACGCAAGGCCGCCGAGGACCAAGTTCACCGGCTCAATGCGGAACTGGAGGAGCGGGTCGCGGAGCGGACTCTCCAGTTGGCGGCAACGAACAAGGAGTTAGAGGCCTTCAGCTACTCCGTCTCGCACGACCTGCGCGCGCCCTTGCGCCACATCCACGGGTTCGTTGAAGTGCTCCAGGCCGAGGCCGGGCCTCATCTCAGCACCGAGGCGCGCACACACCTCGACACCATCGCCCGCTCCGCCAGTCACATGGGCCAACTCATCGACAACCTGCTGGACTTTTCCCGCATGGCCCGCACCACCTTGCGCCGGGTGCCGGTGGACTTGGCGGAGCTGGTGCAAGCGGCGCGGCTGGAAGTCAGCCAGGAGGCGGCGGGGCGGAAGGTCGAGTGGGTGATCGGTCCCTTGCCGCGGGTCTCAGCCGACCCGGTCTTGCTCCGCTTGGTGATCGTCAATCTCCTCTCCAACGCCCTGAAATACACCCGTCCCTCCCCGGCCCCGCGCATCGAGATCGGCCACCGGTCCGAGCCCAGCGAGGAGGTCGTCTTTGTCCGCGACAATGGGGTGGGGTTCGACATGGAGTATGCCCACAAGCTCTTCGGTGTGTTCCAACGCCTGCATCGGTCCACCGAGTTCGAGGGGACGGGGATCGGCTTGGCCAACGTCCGGCGGATCATTCAGCGCCACGGCGGGCGCACCTGGGCCGAAGGGGCCGTGAATCAGGGGGCGGTGTTCTACTTTTCTCTCCCCAAAGCCAACCACAACGATGAGCACGACCCAGAAACTGATCCTGCTGGTGGATGACAGCATCAACGACCAAACCCTCACCCTCCTGGCCCTGGGCAAGGACGACCTCCAGCTCCACGTCGTGGTCGCCAACGACGGGGCCGAGGCTTTGGATTTCCTCTACCGCCGCGGCGTGTTTCAGGCACGGGAGAGCGGGCGCCCCGTCTTGGTGCTGCTGGACCTCAAGATGCCCAAGGTCGATGGTGTGGAGGTGCTGCGCCAGCTCAAGGCCGATCCCCAACTCAAGTGCATTCCCGTGGTGATGCTGACCTCCTCCGGCGAACTCCCGGACGTGCAGCGGTGCTATGAGTTGGGGGCCAACGCCTACGTGGTCAAACCGGTGGACTTTCCGGCTTTGAAGGCACGGGTGATGGAGCTGAAACGCTTTTGGACTGTCGCCAACGTACCCCCACCCGCGCCGGCCTTGCTCACCTACCCGGCGGCGGCGACGCCACCCGGCCCGGTCCCCACCCCGGCCGTGGCGGCCTGATATGGCTGGGGTGAAACACCCAACCCGCCCGGAGCCGAGCCCCCTCACGGCGCCACCGTGGGGGGTGGACCCCATTTCCTCCCCGGCGCGGACCGCCTAGGTTGCCGGCAGTCATGATCAACCCCGTCGCCTGACCCTGTGAAAAACGCCCTGCGTATCCTAATGCTGGAGGACGACATTGCCGACGCCGAACTCGCGAAATACGCGCTGCGTGAGGGAGGCCTGGATTTTTCCTTCCAGCGGGTGGATAGCCAGGACTCCTTCCTCCAGGAACTGGACCAGACGCCACCCGACGTGATTCTCTCGGACTCCGCCCTGCCGGCCTTTGACGGCCGGGCCGCCCTGCGGATGGTGCAGGGCAAGCGCCCGGAGATCCCGTTCATCTTTGTCACCGGCACGATGGGCGAAGAAGCGGCGATCGATACCCTCAAAGCCGGAGCGACCGATTACGTCCTCAAGACCCGCCTCTCCCGGTTGGTGCCGGCCGTGCATCGCGCCTTGCGCGAGGCCGAAGAGCGACGCGAGCGCAAACTAGCGGAGGAGCGTTTGCGCGACTCGCACGAACAGCTCCGGGCACTCTCCGTCTATTTGCAGTACGTGCGGGAGGAGGAACGGAGCCGGATCGCCCGCGAGGTGCACGACGAACTGGGCCAAGGCCTGACCGGCCTGAAGCTCGATCTGGCCTGGGTGGCCAACCGCCTCCCCAAGGACCTCAAACCGCTCCTCGACAAAGCCAAGGCCATGTCCGGCCAGATCGACGTCGTCATCGCCGCCGTCCGCCGCATTGCCACGGAACTGCGCCCCGGCATCCTGGATGATTTGGGCTTGGTGGCCGCCCTCGAGTGGCAGGCCAACGAATTCCAGATCCGCACCGGCATCGAGTGCCGCTTGCACACGGAGGTCCGGCTGGCCTTGCTCGACGCCCGGCTCAATACCGCCTTCTTCCGCGTCTTTCAGGAAACCCTCACGAATATCATTCGCCACGCCGAGGCGACACGGGTCGAGGTCCACTTCACAATAAAA
>JAJXTA010000189.1 GCA_021784265.1 bacterium
GCTGGAACACTTCCTCGCCCACCGCTTCGAGCGTGGCGCGGCCTTCGAGAATCCGGCCCGCGTCCACATCCATGTCCTCGGGCATGTGCCGAAAGGTCTCGGGGTTGGCGCACACCTTGATGACCGGGGCGATGGCCGACCCAACCACTGAGCCCCGGCCGGTCGAGAAGAGGATAAGGTGGGAGCCGCAAGCGATGAGTTCGGCGATCTCGGCGTTGTCGTTGATGTTGGCGAAGCCGAACCGGACCTCGCCATCCGGGACGACATCGAGGAGATAGAGGCCCTTGCCGGGGGGCGCCTCGCCGGGCCGGACGATCCCGGCGATGGGGGCGTGTCCGCTCTTGCTGTAGGCGCCCATGGACTTCTCCTCGATGGTGGTCAGGCCGCCATCGGCGTTGCCGGGGGCGAAACTCCCGTGCCCGAGGGTGGCATAGTGCCGGGCGGCCTTCTCGACCCGGGCGATGAGTTCGCCACGCAGCTCGGGCCGGGCCGCCCGCGCGGCCATGACCTGCTCGCAACCAATCAGTTCGCCCGTTTCTTCGAACAGAACGGTGGCCTGGTGTTGGACCAGTTGGTCGAAGGCGCGGCCAATCGCGGGGTTGGCCGTGATGCCGCTGGTTGCGTCAGACCCGCCGCAGATGGTGCCGACCACCAACTCGGCCGGGGTCATGAGCGCCCGCGGCACCGTGGCCAGGCCGGCGAGGGTGTCCGCCACCCAGGCCCGCCCGGCGGCGATTGAGCGGCGCGTCCCGCCGCTATGTTGAATGATGATCGCCTGGACCGGCCGCCCCGAGGCCTGGATGTGCTCCGCCAGGTCCGTCCGGTTGAAGCTCTCGCACCCCAGGGAAACCAGGAGCACGCCGCCCACGTTCGGATGGGTGCAGAGTTGCCGCAGCATCCGATGGGCGTAGGCGTTGGGAAAGCACCCGCCGAACCCGATCACATGCACCCCCGCCTCACGGAAGGGGCTGGCGATCTCCCGCGCCACGTGGTGGGCACACTCGACCAGATAGGCGACGACGATGACGTTACGCACCCCTTTGCGGCCGTCGTGGCGCAAAAATCCGTAGATCTCAGCCATGCTGTTGGAAGTAATCCGACTGGGTTTCGCGCAGGTAGGTGGGGAGGTAGTCGCTCCGCAGGTTGTGCAGGTGGACGTGCTCGCCCACGGCGATGGGGACGGTAGCCGAGCCGATGGCCACGCCGTACTTGAACACCTGGCCGCCGGCGGGAATCGCGCAAGCCGCCACCTTGTGGCCCAGGGGAAGGCGCTGCGCCACCACCACCCGGTGGCCGGCCACCTGGATCGTTTCGCCCGCCGCCAGCGGGCGGGTCACGGTCAACACATTGTCCCGCGGGTCCAGGCGGAGCAGACGCGCGTCGGTGACGACAGCCGGTTGCGGGGCGACATGCATCGGATACCGGCCTCAACCTGCCGTGAGTGGGGCGGGGGCGCAAGCGGTTTCCCGAGGGTGGATTGGGGCGGTGTGGCTCGGGTCGATCGGGCCGCTGCCGGCGCCGGGCAGGGGGTGTTGCGCCAAGAGTCATGGTTACCCGAGCGCAGGGTATTGGCCCGGCCACCGGGCCGGTCCGCCCCGACGCGGTTTGGGTTGCCGTGGGGTGGCGAATGTGGAGAATACGGGCCAAGCAAATCCCAACCAGAATCGAGGTATGAGACAGCGGACAAGCCGGGCAGTGAGTAATGTCGTGGCGGTCATCGCCGGGGTGTGGGTGACCCTGGCGCCGCCGGTGTTGGGGGCGGCCCCCGAGACCGTCACCAATGGCGCGCCCCTGCTGGGGTTCACCGCCGCCGGGGCCGCGACCGAACGGGGTTGGGAGCGGCAGTTTGACGGCCAGCTCCAGCGGGAGGACCTGCGCCGTTGGATGAAGACCATGACCGCGCACCCCCACCACCTGGGGTCTCCTTTCGGCAAGGAGGTGGCCGAGTTCATCGCCACGCAGTTCCGCTCCTGGGGCTACGACACCACCATCGAGGAGTTCCAGGTCCTCTTCCCCACCCCCAAGACCCGCCGACTCGAGATGGTCGCCCCCAGCACCTATACCGCCCGCCTCGAGGAGCCGCCCCTGCCCCAAGACGCCACGTCGGGCGAGACGAGCGAGCAGCTCCCCAGTTACAACGCCTACTCCGCCGATGGCGATGTGACCGGCCAACTGGTCTATGTTAACTACGGCATCCCCAAAGACTACGAAACGCTGGCCGAACGCGGGATCGACGTGACCGGACGGGTGGTGATCGCGCGTTACGGGGGCTCCTGGCGCGGGATCAAGCCCAAGGTCGCCGCCGAGCATGGCGCCGTGGGCTGCCTCATTTACTCGGACCCGCGGGACGACGGCTATTTCCAAGGGGACGTCTATCCCCAAGGGGCCTGGCGCAACGCCGACGGCGTGCAGCGGGGCTCGGTGGCCGACATGCCCCTCTACCCCGGCGATCCCTTGACCCCGGGGGTCGGCGCCACCAAGGACGCCCAGCGGCTCTCTTTGGCCGACGCCCGGACCTTGACCCGGATTCCCGTCCTGCCCATCTCGTACTCGGATGCGCTGCCGCTGCTGCGGGCGCTGACCAACGGGCCGGTCGCCCCGGCGGCCTGGCGGGGGGCCTTGCCCCTGACCTATCACCTGGGGCCAGGACCGGCAACGGTCCACCTGCAAGTGGCGTCCCAGTGGGATCAAGCCCCCGCCCGCGATATCATCGCCCGCCTGCCTGGCACGGACGCCCCCGACGAATGGATCATCCGCGGCAACCACCACGACGCCTGGGTCTGCGGCGCCGAAGACCCCATCAGCGGCACCGTCACCTTGTTGGAGGAAGCCCGGGCCCTCAGCGAGTTGGTCCGCGCCGGCTGGCATCCCAAGCGGACCATCCTGTTCACGGTCTGGGACGGGGAGGAGCCGGGCCTGCTCGGTTCGACCGAATGGGCGGAAACCCACGCCGACGAGCTGCGCGCCAAGGCGGTCGCCTACATCAACACCGACGGCAATGGCCGCGGCTTTTTCGGCGCGGAAGGGTCCCACACCCTCGAGAAACTCGTCAACGAGGTCGCCCGTGACGTGATCGACCCGGAGCGGGGCGTGAGTGTCTTCGAGCGGTTGCGCGCCTACCGCCTGGTCAAGGGGAGCGACGAGGAAAAGCGCGAGGCCCGGACCCGGACCGACCTGCGCATCACCGCGCTGGGTTCCGGCTCGGATTACACCCCGTTTCTCCAGCACCTGGGGATCGCCGCGCTCAACCTTGGTTACGGGGGCGAGAGTGAGGGCGGCGCCTATCACTCGATCTACGATTCGTTTGACCATTACACCCGCTTTGGCGATCCGCACTTCGATTACGGCATCGCCTTGGCTCAGACCGACGGGCGCGTGCTCCTGCGCCTGGCCAACGCCACCGTGTTGCCGTTCGACTTCACTGACCTGGCCGACACCCTGGGCGTCTATGTGCGGGAGGTGCAGAAGCAGGCCGACGACCTGCGGGACCAGACCCGCGACCGCAACCAGCAAATCCACGATCACACCCTCACCCTGGTGGCCGATCCGACCGAGCCCTATGTCGTGCCCGCGCCCAAGTCGCCCGTGCCCTTCTTCGACTTCGCGCCCCTGCAAAACGCCCTGGCCCGGCTCCAGAACAGCGCGCAGGACTACCAGGCCGCCATGAGCCAAGCGGGGGCCCACGGTTTAACCCTGGACCGGCCGACCAGCCGACAACTTGACGGCCTGCTCATGCAAACGGAGCGGAAGATGACCTCCGCCGCCGGCCTCCCGCGCCGGCCCTGGTACCAGCACCTCATCTACGCTCCCGGCTTCTACACCGGCTACGGGGTCAAGACCTTGCCCGGCGTGCGCGAGGCCATCGAGGAGCGCACCTGGGCCGAGGTGGACCCGCAGGTCAAGAACGTTGCCAACGCGATCGACGCGGTCGCCGCCCAGATCGACCGGGCCGCCGCCGTGCTGCGCGGCGCCGCGGCCGCGCGGCCCGCAACGGCCTCAGCTCAGTCCAATTAAGCCCGTCTTAGGCCCGGGATATGTTCCGCACCCTCCTCGCGCTCTTGGTGGTGAGCGGCACCCTGCGCGCCGCCGCCCCCCTCGCGGTAGCTTCGCCTGACGGACAGCTTGTGGTCCGGCTCAGCCTGCCCGGCGCACCTCAAGGGGGTCTTGGTCTGGCTATTGAGCGGCAGCGCCACGCGCTGGTCACGGCCGACCTGGGTTGGTGCATCGGCGGGACCGACCTCCTCGCCGAACCAAAAGCAGTCGGCGTCCAGTCGCGCGCGTCCGATTCGACCTACCGCGTCCCGTTCGGCAAGAACAACCCGATCCGCGATCATTTCCGGGAACTCACCGTTGACCTCGAGAGCACCGGGCGCCCGGCCTACCGGTTCGAGCTCGTCATTCGCGCCTACGACGACGGGGTGGCGTTCCGCTATGTCCTGCCGCCCCAGGCGGGCGGCGAGACGGTCGAGGTCACCGACGAGCCGACCCGCTTCCACTTGGCGGGCGACCAGCGCTGCTGGCCGCTCTATCGCGAGAGTTACACCACCTCGCACGAGGGCCGCTACCGTCCCGCGCCCGCCACGGAGCTGGCGACCAACCAGCTCATCGATCTGCCCTTGTTGGCCGAATACGCCAACGGTGTGGCGGTCGCCTTTGCCGAAGCCGGGTTGACGGATTACGCCGGTCTTTATCTCAAGGCCGAAGCGACCGACTCATCGCGCCGCCTCCGTTGCGATTTATCGCCTCTGCCGGGTCAGCGCCGGGTGAAGGTCCGGGCCACCCTCCCGCTGGCCACGCCCTGGCGGGTGTGGTTGGTCGGGGCGGCCCCGGGCCGGCTCCTCGAGTCCAATCTCCTGGGCAACCTCAACCCGCCGTGCGCCATCGCCGACACCTCCTGGATCAAGCCGGGCAAGGCCTCCTTTTATTGGTGGAGCGGGGTCCAGGAACCGTTCGACGTGCCGCAGGCGGTCCAATGGGAGAAAGCGTACATCGATTTCTGCGCGCGGAGCGGGTTCGCCTTTCACACGGTGATTGGCACGGAGGGCGACCACCCCTGGTATTACCAGAGCCGCGCGGGCTACGATCCGCCCGGGCCGGACGCCGACCTGACCCGGCCCCGAACCGGTTTTCCCCTCGAAGACGTGATCGCTTACGGGCGGCGGAAGGGGATCGGCATCCGGGTCTGGGTGGATCAGAAGGCGCTTTGGGGGTGCCTCGAGCCCGCCTTCACCCAGTACGAAAAATGGGGGTTGGCGGGTTTGATGGTCGATTTCCTGGACCGCAACGATCAAGAGATGGTGCGGTTCGCGCACGCCGTGCTCGAATCCGCCGCCCGCCACCATCTGAACCTCCAGTTTCACGGGGTTTGGGCCCCCACGGGCTTGAGTCGCACCTATCCCAACCTCATGAACCACGAAGGCGTGCTCAACCTGGAGTATCTGAAGTGGTCGGATCGCTGCGCGCCGGAGCACGATGTCACGGTGCCGTTCACCCGCATGGTGGCGGGGCCGATGGATTATCACTTGGGCGGCTTCCGCGGCGCGACCCGGGCGGGCTTTGCGCCGCGCAACCTCAAACCCGTGGTCTTCGGCACCCGCTGCCTCATGCTGGCGATGTACGTGGTCTATGAAAACCCCATGCCAATGGTCTGCGATACGCCCGACACCTACGCCGGCCAACCCGGCTTCGACTTCCTTTGCGCGGTCCCCACGACCTGGGACGAAACCCGCGTCCTGCAAGGCGAAGTGGGCAACGACATTGTGGTCGCCCGCCGCCACGGCGCCGGCTGGTATGTCGGCGCCATGACCGACTGGACCCCGCGCACCCTCTCCGTGCCGCTGAGCTTCCTGCCCCCCGGCCGATACCAGGTTGAAGCCTGGGCCGATGCCCTGGACTCGCCCGATCCCAACCAATTGGTCTTCCGCAAACAGACGCTGACCTCACGCGACACCCTCGAGCTGCGCTTGGCCGGCGGTGGCGGGCAGGTCTTGCGTATCACCCCGGTCCGCCGGTGAGGCGGCGGCGAACGCGGTTGCCCAACGGCAACCGAGGCCGGCGCTCAGGGCGTGACGGTCCGATAGAAGAAGCGATTCGTCGAGACCGAAGCCGGGTCTGAGAAGACTTGGGGATCGCTCCCGCCAACGACATTCGTCCACGACGTCCAGGTCTTGAGGTCGGGCGAACGCTCGATCCGCAGACGACTTCCTGGAGCCGGATTCACGAGAAGTTGGAGCG
>JAJXTA010000190.1 GCA_021784265.1 bacterium
CTCCCAGACGGTGGCCCTTTCGCTCGCCGGCAGGGATGCCGGCGCTCCTAGGCCAGGCTACGCCGATTCGTTCTGTTCGGCCCAACGAGCGGATCTCGCGCGGCACCGCCGGAGCGAAGGTGAGGACCTCGCCGCGTTGAGGGGCGACGGCATGGGCACGGGCCTGACGCCGCTCGAACCGGGTCACCGCAGCCGCGGACGCCGTATTCCCGCCCGCCTTCAGAAGGTCGTGGTGTTGGGTGGGGATGGCACTGTTCTGGGGCTCTTCCCGCTCCCGGCGTTCGCGCTTTGAATCCACCCGCTCCCAGCGTCTCTTGTGGCCGTACTGCCCGCAGGTATTCTGTTCCCGCCGGGCGCGCGGCCAGCTACCGTGCGGCCATGTACTGGTTTGTCCTCCGGTGGCGCCGGGAGCCAACGGGCCGTCGCGGCCCAGGTGACCTCGCGCGGGCAGCCTTCCGCTCATGACCTCGTTGACCGACGCCCGACTCTACACTTTCGTGGACACGGGCTACTTGCATGGGCGGGAGCCGGAGACCGTGGCCCGCCAGCTCCTGGACGGCGGCGCCGACCTGATCCAGCTCCGCGCCAAGGACTGGCCCGTCGCCAAGGTCCGGCAGGTGGCGGAGCGGCTGCTGCCGTTGACGGAAGCCGCCGGGGCCGCTTTGGTGATCAACGACCATTGGGAAGTCGCCACGGAACTTGGCGCGCCGCACTGCCATCTGGGGCAAGAAGACTTCTTTGGCGCCGGCCACCGCCACGCCGCCGAACTCCCCCCCTCGGCGCGCCGGCCGGTGGGGCTGGGATTAAGCACCCACGCCCCGGACCAAGCCCAGCGGGCCCTCGCCGCCGCGCCGGCCTACGTTGCCATTGGGCCGGTCTTCGCCACCGCCACCAAGCCCCAGGCGCAGCCGGTGACCCTGGACTACGTTCGTTGGGCGGCGGCGCACGTCACTCTCCCCTGGTTCGCCATCGGCGGGATCACCTTGGGCAACTTGGACCAACTGCTGGCCGCCGGGGCGCGGCGGGTGGCGGTGGTGTCGGCGATCCTCGAGGCCGCCGACCTGGCGCGCGCTTGCCAGCAGTTCAAGGAACGCCTACGGTAAGCGCGCGCTGGCCCCATCGGCGGTTATCGCACCAGAAAACCTAACTTATAATCACATGCGCGTCCTCATTGTCGGCTCGACGGCCCTGGATTCGATCAAGACCCCCTACGCGGAGAACCCGCGCCTGCTGGGGGGGTCGGCCAGCCACGCCGCCCTGGCGGCGAGCTTTTTCGCCCCCACCCAACTGGTGGGCATCGTGGGGGAGGATTTCCCGCGCCGCTACCTCCAATTGTTCCGGCGGCACCGGATCGACCTGGACGGGCTGCAGATTGCCCCCGGCAAGACGTTCCATTGGGCGGGCCAGTATGAGGTCAACATGAACAACCGGCGCACGCTCAAAACGGAGCTGGGGGTGTTCGAGCGGTTCCTGCCGGTGTTACCCCCCGCCTACCAGCGCACCCCGTTTGTCCTCCTGGGCAACATCGCCCCGGCGCTGCAACATCACGTCCTGGACCAGTTGCAGCACCCCAAGTTCGTCCTCGCCGACACGATGGATTTGTGGCTCAACGCCGCCTTGGACGACCTGCTGCGCCTGATCAAACGCGTGGACGCCTTGGTCGTCAACGACAGCGAGGCCCGGCAACTGACCGGCCTGGACAATGTGGTGGCCGCCACCCGTCAACTGCACCGGCTGGGTCCACGCTTCGTGATCGTCAAGAAAGGCGAGCACGGCGCGCTCCTCTCGGCGCCGGGCGGGCTCTTCCTCTGTCCCGCCTATCCGCTGGCGCGCGTGGTGGACCCCACGGGCGCCGGTGATTCTTTCGCGGGCGGGCTCCTAGGCTGGCTGGCGAGCCGCCGCGGCAATCTCGAAACGAATCTGCGTCAAGGGATGATCTACGGCAGCGTGGTGGCCTCCTTCTGTTGCGAGGGCTTCGGCGTCGTCCGGACCGCCCGACTGACCCGCGCGGCGATCGACCAACGGGTCGCGGCCCTCCGCCGACTGGCGAAGTTCTAACCCGCGGCGCGGCCTGCCGCTCGGCGCGCCGGGCCGGCGCCGGGGCTGGGACCGGACCGCGTTCGCCCCGTAGGGCCTCTCGGCACGGCCCACCGCGGCGCTCAGCGGTGGAGAGCGCTCGGAAGACGGCCTGACCCTGGCGGGTCGCCTGTGGCCACCACGGGTGAGCGGTGCCCGCCTGGTGCCGGACCCTTGTAAAACCGCAAGAATTATCAAGCGCCGCTCCCGCTGCCGTGTTACAACTGGCGGTGAATGGTAACCGCCTCCAAGCAAGCCCCCGCGACGCTGCGGGACTACAAGGAGCGGATGTTGCGGGTTCTGGTCCACATCCAGCAACACCTGGACGCGGCCCTGTGCCTGGAGGAGCTGGCGGCGGTGGCCTGCTTCTCGCCCTACCATTTCCACCGGGTCTTTAGCGGGATGATCGGGGAGTCGGTGCAGAGTCATGTGCGCCGCTTGCGGCTCGAACGGGCCGCGACTCGGCTCAAGCTGAGCCCGTGGCCGGTGACGCAGATTGCTCTCGAGGCCGGCTACGCCAGCCCCGAGGCCTTCACCCGGGCCTTTAAGGCCGCCTTCCGCGTCAGCCCGAGCCGCTTTCGTTCCCGCGCCGGCCTGGTCGCGACGGTGGCCCCCGCCGGTATCCACTACCACCCCGACCAGCCGCTGCGCGGTTTCCGAACCACTCCCCCCGGAGGTTTCAATATGAAAGTCAAACTCGAACGCCTCCCGGACCTGCCGGTGGCTTTTATGCGTCACGTTGGAACCTACGCGGAAGTGGGCGCCACCTGGGACCGGTTGCTGTTGGAGCTCGGCCGCCTGGGGTACCTCGGGGGCGACGCCCGGTTCATCGGCTTGTGCCACGATGATCCAGAGGTCACCCCGGCCGACAAGTTGCGCTACGACGCCTGCGTGAGCGTGGCGACCCCGCCGGCGGTCGGCGGCGACTTGGGTTTCCAGACCATCCCGGGTGGGCTCTACGCCGTCACCACCCATTTCGGGGCGTATGCGCAGCTTGGGTTGACCTATGCTCAACTCCTCGGGCGCTGGCTCCCCCGCAGCGGCTATGCCCTGCGGTCAACACCCTGCCTGGAGATGTACTTGAACGATCCGCACAGCACCGACCCCGCCGACCTCCTCACCGACATTTACGCCCCGCTGAGTTCTGTCGGAACGGGGCCGGGTCCCTGAGCTGACGGCGGTTTTGGCGCTCCGGAGGGGCTCCACTCCCCCGAGCCTCACGTCCATAGTTGGCAACCCAATGACAAACTGCTATGAAAACTCCACCAAAACTTGATCTCTACAAAACCCACAAAGCCGAGTACGCGGCCCCACGGAAGCCGGTGGTCGTGGACCTCGGCGCCGCCAGTTATCTCGCCCTTAGCGGCCAGGGCGCGCCCGGCGGCGAAGCGTTCACCGACAGCATTGGCGCGCTGTATGCCATGGCGTTCACCATCAAGATGCGCCGCAAGTTTGCCGGCCAACCCGATTACACCGTCTGCAAGCTCGAGGCCCAATGGTGGAGTCCCGGCCGGGGGGCGGAGTCTATGACCGTGCCCAAGGCGCAATGGTGCTGGAATCTGCTCATCCGCACGCCGGAATCAGTTGGCCCCGCCGACCTGGCGGCGGCGGTAGCGGTGCTCCGGGAGCGTGGGAAATCGCCCCGGGTCAGCGACGTGAAACTGGAGTCGCTCACCGAAGGGCCGTGTGTCCAGATGCTCCACGTGGGGCCCTACGACCAGGAGCCGGCGACCATTGCCCGGATGCTCGCCCACGCCCAACAACATGGCCTGCGCTTTCATGGGCGGCATCACGAAATCTATCTGTCCGACCCGCGCCGGGTTCCGCCCGAACGGCTGAAGACCATCCTGCGCGAACCCGTCGAAGCCGCCCCCCCGAGTGGGTAGGACGAACCAGCCCGGCCCGGGGCGTGGGGCGCCCCCGCATTTAGACGCGCGCTCCGCCCCCGTTGCTGTTCGGCTCCACCCCAGGCTATGTCATCATCCCCTACCCCGCAGACGACCCGGCGCGAGGCCGTGTGGCGCCGGGCCAAGCACTGGCTGGCCCGCTACGGTTTGCCGCTGGCGTTGCTCGGGCTCTGCGTCATCCTCAGCGCCGCCACCCCCAGCTTTCTCACCGTCCAGAACCTGGTGATTGTGGTGCGCCAGATTTCCATCAACGGGATCCTGGCGGTGGGGGCGACCTACGTGTTGCTGACGGGGGGAGTCGATCTCTCGGTGGGCTCGTTGGTGGCGCTGACCGGCGTGGTGGCCGCCGGCTTCGCCCATCCGGGCGGTTATTCCTTCCTGGTGCCGGTGCTGGCCGGGCTCCTGGCCGGAGCCGCGTGTGGTCTGGCCAACGGCCTCATGGTAACGCTGGGCCAGGTGGCCCCGTTCATCGTGACGCTGGGCATGATGACCGTGGCCCGCGGACTGGCTCTGGTCGTCAGCGGTGGGATGCCGGTATCGAACCTGAGCCGCCCGTTCACCGCCATCGGCAGCGGCGCCTGGCTCGGGGTTCCTATTCCCATTGTCCTCCTCGCCGCCGTGGCCCTGTTCTCCCATCTGCTCCTCAAGCAGACCCCGTTAGGCCGCTACACCTACGCCGTCGGCGGCAACGAAAGCGCGGCCCGGCTCTCCGGCATCCGCGTCAATGCGGTGAAGACCTTCGCCTATACCATCAGCGGCGCCCTGGCCGGACTGGCGGGAGTCGTCTTGGCCTCGCGGATTACGACCGGCCAGCCCAATGCCGGGGTCGCCTACGAGCTGGACGCCATCGCGGCCGTGGTCATCGGCGGCACGAGCCTCTCCGGGGGCGTGGGCGGGGTTGGCGGCACGCTGCTCGGGGCCTTACTCATGGGTGTCATCAACAACGGCCTCGACCTGCTCAACGTCTCCGCTTACTACCAACAGATCGTCAAGGGCCTCATCATCGTCGGGGCCGTCTGGCTGGACCGAAGCGCGCGAGAAGAAGCCCCCTGAAAGCGCCCGAAGGGTGCAAAGGGGGAAGCCGCCAACAATTCCGCGTGACCTTCGGGGCTTCCGTGGCACACCGCCCGCCCCCCGCCCAGGCGCCGGAACGGGGATTGATCCGCGGGAGCTCTGCCTCCACAATCCAGCGCATCAAGACATGACGCGATTGACGCACCGACACGTCCGTGGTTTCCGCGCGCCGCGGAGGCGCGGCGGCGGCGGCCTTGGCGCGAGGCTCGCCGGGGCCGTGCTGGCGTTGGGCCTGCTGAGCGGCTGCGGCCACCGGCAGCCAGGGGCCGCGCAGGGCCAGGCCCTCCCCGGCGCTCCGCGGCCGGCCGTGATTGGCGTGTCGCTGCTAAACCTCTCGTCGGAGTTCATCGTGATGTTGAACCAGGGGCTCGCGGCTAAGGCCCAGGCCTTGGGGGTCCGCCTCATCGTCAACGATGCCCAACGCGCCGCCGACCGCCAAGTGCAGCAGGTCGAGAGCTTCATCGCCCAAAAGGTCGATGCCATCATCCTCAACCCCTGCGAGGTCGAAGCCAGCTCGCCGGCCGTGGACAAGGCGCACGCCGCCGGCATCCCCATCGTCAACGTGAACTCGGAGACCAAGTCGAGCCCGACCGCGTTCGTGGGTTCCCGGGACGAGGAAGCGGGCCGGTTGGCCATCGGGTTCCTGGCCCACCGGCTCGGGGGACAGGGGAACGTGGTGATGATGCAGGGTTTCCTGGGCCAAGCCGCCCAGATTCGGCGCGATCGGGGGGCGCGCGAGGCTCTGGCCCAGTACCCGGGGCTGAAACTCCTGGCCGTGCAGACGGCGGAGTGGGACCGGGCCAAGGCCCTGACACTCATGGAGAATTGGATCCAGTCGAAGGGCCCCCGCATCAACGCTGTGTTCGCTCAGAACGATGAGATGGGTTTGGGCGCCCTCCTCGCGCTCGAGCAGGCTAAACTCAAGGACAAGGTGCTGGTGGTCAGCGTGGACGCCATCGCCGACGCCCTCCAAGCAGTCAAGGACGGCCGGCTCGACGCCACGGTGTTCCAGGACGCCCGCGGCCAGGCCAACGCCGCCCTGGACACCACGATGCACATCCTCCGCCACGAGCCTTTTGCCCCCGAGGTCTTCATCCCCTTCCAGCTCGTCACGCGCGAGAATGTGGCCCAATTCCTCAAGTAACGGCCCCGGGAGGGAG
>JAJXTA010000191.1 GCA_021784265.1 bacterium
ACCTCAGCTACGAGGAACTGGCCGCGACGCTAGAACTCAACCCGAAGACGGTGAGCTCCCGGCTCAGCAAGTGTTTGGCTAAGTTGGAAGGCGTTGTTCAGGAATATGTTGCGAATGAATCCTCCCTGCTGCATGGGAAATAGGAGACTGCCAACCCCCTTTTCCGTCTAACTACTGGCCGCGATGTCCAACGACCCGAAAACGAGCATTGAGGAGCAATTACGCGCCTACGCCGCCGCCCGGCGTCGGCAGACGCCACCCGTGTTTCCACGGTCGCCGATGACCCGCCGTGCGTTACAAGCGGCGGTTGAACGGGAATTTGGCGAGGTCCGGGAAACCAGCCCTGCCGGGGGCTGGTGGCGGAGGATGGTCTGGCCTTACGGTGTAGTGTGTGGTGCTGGCGTGGCGGTGCTGGCGCTCGGCGGCGTGGTCTGGTGGGGTGATCGCGCCGGATCACGAACCGTGGTCGAGCTGGCTAAAGCGTCGCGCCCCGCCTTGCCGGAGACGAACGCGGCGCTGCGCTTAGCGATGGCACCGGCGCCGGCCACGGCCAACCCCGGAGAGAGGAGGGTCGCGGCCCCTCTCCCCGCGGCAGACGATTCGCTGGCCCTGAGGGAAGGGAGCAAGCCTCCGCCGGCCCCGACCCTAGCGGAGGTGCCGTCCCAAGTAATGCCCTCAGGGCAACCTTCCAATGTCGCGCTGCCTGCCGACGCGGTCGTCGGGTCGAGGCTGGGGTCGGCGCCGCCGGGGGCGGCAGCGGAGCCGGCGAGTACGGGGTCGGCGGCCCGCCTCGCCCCGCCGACACCGCAGCCCAGTTTTGCCGCAGGGGTGGCCCCGATGGCCGCCGCGGCGCCGCCATCGGAGGCCTTTGGCTCCCGGCAACTCGCCGTCACGATGAGCCCGAAGACCATCGCTGCGCGGTCAAGCCCCACCGGGGCCGATCGTCCGGCCTTGCAGAGCGGGGTTGAAGCGACCCAAACCGCGTCGCGAGCGGAGCACCAAGCCGAGGTTCTGGGACAGTGGTTCGTGCCGGCCGGGGCTGACCGACCGCGGCGCCGCAACTTCAACTCCCCGCCTCCCCTCGACCTGCTGCATACCTTCTATGTCCGCCCGAAGGGGGGCGAGATCGAAATCACCGACAAGGATGGGTCGGTGTACCGGGGGCAGCTCCAGCGGGCCGCCGCGGGGCGCAAGGTATTGGCCGCCGCCCGGAAGGCGGCGCGCGCGGCGGTGGAGGCGACCGGGGGTGGGGCGGGAACCGCCGGGAGCTCGGCTGACACCAACGCCGGCGCGGGTGCCGATGTTACCGGGTCGGCTGGCCCGGAGCCCCAGCTCTGGTTCGAGGTGCGGGGCACAAATCGCACACTGGGTGAGCTGGTAATCTTCGATGGCCGTTTAGTGTTCACGAACCGGCCAGCGGGGCTTGGCCTGCCCGAATCGACCCCAGCGGGCCCGGCCAATGCAGTTCTCGGCTACCCGCTGAACCGGGCTGCGGTTGAGGGGCGTGCGGTGGTGGCTGGCCACACCCAGGTGGAGATCCGGGCGGTCCCTGCTTCCCCCTGAGCCCGGACGAGACCGGCTGGCGGCGACAGGCGCACCCGGGGTAGTGTTCCTCCACTGGGGAATGCTCCCCAGCGGCGCCCGTCCGATTCTACTTGCATGAGAGGCGGGAATAGCGCATGGTAAAAGAAGTGCTACGAGCAACAGCGTCTGAGTTCAAAACAGTGCATGAATAGGCTTCAACCGGGAGGGTTGGCTTGAGTCGCCCTTTCTCCGCGCGTTCCTCTTCTCCAGGTTCCTTCGTCCGGATTAACGGGAAAATTCGTGCCCGCGAGGTCCGGGTCATTGGCCCCGAAAGCCAGCAACTGGGCATCCTCGCCCTGCATGAGGCCATCAGTCTGGCCCGGTCCCGCAACATGGATCTGGTGGAGGTGGCTCCGAATGCCACGCCGCCGGTCTGCCGGATCGTTGACTATGGCAAGTTCCGTTACGAGCAATCCAAGAAGGAGAAGGAATCCAAAAAGCACCAGCATGCCACGCGGGTGAAGGAAATCCAGCTCAGCGCGTCGATAGATCCTCATGACTACGAGGTGAAACTGGGGCACGCGGTTGACTTTCTCTGCGAGGACATGAAGGTGAAGGTGAGCCTGCGGTTCCGTGGGCGAGAGATGGCGCACCAGCAGTATGGCCAGCAGGTCGTGGATCGGCTGATCAAGGCGGTGGTTCCCTACGGCCAGCCCGATGCGCCGCCGAAGCTGATCGGCAAAGGCCTGAGCGTGATGCTGAGTCCCTTGCCGCGCGCCAAGCGCGCCAAGCATCCCAAAGGGGGTGTGGATGGTCAGGCGCCGGTGGCAGTGGCCGCGCCACGGGCGGCGGAGGGGGCCTCGCCCAGCACTGCGGTGCCGATTCGCAAGCCCGCCGCGCCCGAAGAATCGGTAGTGACGGAGGAGGCTCCGGCGGACGGCTTCGGTAACACGCCGTTCGCGGAGCTGGAGGCCAAGCTGAGCGACCGTACCGCAGCCTGACCCCTTCGCGGCCGCCGAATCGGGTGGCGTCCACGCGGCGGCAGACAGCGAATCATTCCCTGAGTGTTGAGGCCAGCGCCGGGGCCATTAGCCGCAGGGTGGAGGTTGAAACCGCTGGGGGGCTTGCTGTGGGGCGGGCCCTGAGGTATCTCTTGGTTGGCATGTCGAGCATCCGATCCAGCACCCCGCCGTCGCCGGAGGAGTTTCAGCGTCAGTTGGCTGACCTGATGCGCCAGCACTTCGCCCCCGGGGTGCGCGCGACCCCCAGCCCACAGAGGGCCGATACCCCGACCGGGCCGGAGGAAACGGCGACTGCGGAAGCCTTCCAATTCGACCGAAAGCCGCGGGAGGTCAAGACCTACCTCGACCGGTTCGTGATTCGGCAGGAGGAAGCCAAGAAGGTGTTGAGCGTGGCGCTCTGCGACCACTACCACCACGTGCGGTTGGCCCTGCAAGGTCATGCCCAGCCCAACTACGCCAAGCAGAACATCCTGCTCATCGGCCCGACCGGGGTGGGGAAGACCTACCTGATCCGGAGCATTGCGGAGCTGATCGGCGTCCCGTTCGTCAAGGGTGACGCCACCAAGTTTTCCGAGACCGGCTACGTCGGCGCCGACGTCGAGGATTTGGTGCGCGAGCTGCTGCGGCGGGCGGACAACGACGTGGCACGCGCCCAATACGGCATCATCTACATTGACGAGATCGACAAGATTAGCGCGGCGGCCAACCAGACCGGCCGCGACGTGAGTGGGCGCGGGGTTCAGACCAACCTGCTCAAGCTCATGGAGGAGACGGAGGTGCCGGCACGGTCACCCAACGATTTGGCGGGGCAATTCCAAGCCATGATGGAACTGACCCAGCGCGGCAAGCGGCCGGTCGAGGTGATCAGCACCAAGCACATCCTCTTCATTGTCAGCGGCGCCTTCACCGGGCTGGACAAGGTGGTGCGCCGCCGGCTGCGGGAGGCGAGTATCGGGTTCGCCGCTAAGACGGCCAACCCCGAGGCGGACGCCGACGCCATGGCCGTGGCGCAGACGCGCGATTTCATTGAGTTCGGTTTCGAGCCGGAGTTTATCGGGCGGCTGCCGGTCCGGGTTTACTGCCATCCGCTGGCAGTCGAGGATTTGTTCACGATCTTGAAGACGTCCGAAGGCAGCATCATTCGCCAGTATGAACAGACCTTTGCCGCCTACGGGATCGAGGTGTTGTTCCGCGACGACGGCCTGCGGCGGATCGCGGAGCTGGCGGGCGAGGAACAAACCGGGGCCCGCGGATTAATGACCGTGTGCGAGCGGGTGTTTCGGGAATTCAAGTACGAGCTGCCCTCGACGCCGGTGCGGCGTTTTGTCGTCACCGCGGAACTGGTGGGCGAGCCCGCGGTCGCGTTGACGAAGTTGCTGGCCGAGCATCGGGTCGAGGAGCAAACCGTCATGCGCCAACTCGTCCAGGACTACGCCGCCCGGTTCGCGCAGGACCACGGTTTGCGGCTCCATTTCACCGAGGCGGCGGCCGACCGCCTGGTGGCCCTCGCCCAAGCCAGTGGCCAACCGGTGCGGGACCTGTGTGCCCAGCGGTTCAAGGACTTTCAGTTCGGTCTCAAGTTGATCGCGCAGAGCACGGGGCGGACCGAGTTCACGATCGACGCCGACGTCGTCGAGGCCCCCGACAAGCACCTGAGCGATTGGGTGGTGGCGAGTTATCCGCGGTCGGGGCCGGAACCGGCGGCTGTTTGACGTGGCGACCTCAAGGCGGGGGGCAGACCTGGAACCCCGCGGCTCGCCCGAGAGCTCGCCGCCCCATCGGCGCGCGCGGCTCACCAGCGTAACCTATGTATCACCAACGGCCTCGAGCCCATCCTACTCCGCGCCGCCGCTCGCCCCTGCGAGCGGTCCCCGGGCGCGCGACCCCGGCGCCCTGTTCGATCCTGGACCTCGCCGCGGCGGTGGTCGGCAAAGCCGATGCCGCGCATCCCGCCGATAGCGTCTTGCGGGTGGAACTCCGCAACCAGCGCGGTCTGCCGCGGGAGGCGGCGGGGGAAGTGAGCCGGGCGGTGTTTGCCTACTACCGGTGGCTGGGGTGGCTGGAGCCAGACGCCCCGCTCCGGGAGCGGTTGCGCCAGGCCCTCGAGCTGCGCCAGCGGTTTGGCGCCGCGCCGCACGGTTTTTCTGACGCGGACCTCCTGGAGCGCGCGGTGCCCGGCTGGATCAGCGGGGAAATGGACGTGACGGCGCGGTGGGCGCGTCAGCTTCAGACTGAGCCCGTGCTCTGGCTGCGCGCGCGCCCGGGGCGGGGAGAGGAGTTGGCGCGCAAGCTGGGCGAGTGCGAGTCCGCCGGGCCGGGCTGTCCCGGCGAAGCCCTGCGCTACGCGGGGTCCAGGGACCTGTTTCGCACCGAGGCATTCCAGGCCGGGGAATTTGAAGTGCAGGACTTGCATTCGCAAGCGGTGGGCTGGCTCTGCGCCCCGCGTCCCGGAGAGACTTGGTGGGACGCCTGCGCGGGGGAAGGAGGCAAGACGTTGCATCTGTCGGATCTGATGCAAAACCAAGGGCTGATCTGGGCAAGTGACCGGGCGGAGTGGCGGCTGCGCCGCCTCAAGCAACGTGCGGCCCGCGCCTGCGCGTTCAACTACCGCGCGGTCTCCTGGAGTGGTGGTCCGGGGTTGCCCACGCGGACGAAGTTCGATGGTGTGCTTCTGGATGCACCGTGCAGCAACATCGGGACCTGGCACCGCAATCCCCACGCCCGGTGGACGCTGAGCGTGCAGGATGTCCAGGAACTGGGCCGGGTCCAGCAGGGCCTGTTGGCGGCGGTCGCCACCGCGGTGAAACCCGGCGGGCGGCTGTTTTATGCGGTCTGCACTCTAACCCGGGCCGAAACCGTCGAGGTTGTCGCCGCCTTCGCGCGGCAGTGCCCGCAGTTCACCCCGCTGCCACGGCCGGACCCGTTCGACCGGGCGCGCGGCGAGCACGCGGAGCACTGGCTGTTGCCTGCGGACCGCCCCGGCAACGGGATGTTTGTCGCCGGGTGGCAGCGGGCGGCCTAGCGGGCGGTGGCGGGTGAGTGGCCCGCCGTGTCAATCTCCCGCCTAGGCTTCCTCAATGCTCCGGCCCCATCGCCTCCAGGCCGAACAGAAGCCCGGTTTCCGGCGGGGCACCCGAGCCGGCAGGCGTGGGAGCGGTAGGTTTGATAACGGAGGAATACGTCAGGGCGGCGCGGGGCCGCCAACCCTGGACTCGGGGCTCGGTGGGGGGCGTGGCGCTGGTGGCTACAAGGTTGTCGTCTGCCCAGGCACGGCCACCGGATAGTACCCGTCGGCGTTGGGCAGCACCAAGGGCAGGGCGTCCCAGGAGAAGGTCTTGGGCAAGAGGTCGATTTGCGAATTCAAGGCGTCATCCCAGGCGATCTGCTGGCCGGAGTAGGTGCACATGCGGCCCAGGATGCCGGTCATGGTGCTGAGGGCGCCGTATTGGGCTTCGTTATAGGCCTTGTCGTTGCGGATGGCCTCGAAGAGGTCGTCGTGCTCCTGCTGATACGGATTGACCTTCTTGCCCTCATTGCGATAGCGCCACGGTTTGGCGCCGGTGATCCGAAAGTTGTCCCCTTGACAATGCGCCTCGCCCTGCGTGCCCCGCACATGCTCCGAGATGCTGGGCCAGCAGCGGGGGATCTGGCGGCACTGGCTGAA
>JAJXTA010000192.1 GCA_021784265.1 bacterium
AACGCGGCTACGGCTGGGAGAAGCTCCTCTCGGAAAGGTTCTGTCAGGGGTACTGGGCGGAACGGGGACTGAAGACGGGGATCGCCCGGTTCCACAACGTTTACGGGCCGCTGGGCACTTGGGACGGCGGGCGAGAGAAGGCCCCGGCGGCCATCTGCCGCAAGGTGGTCGAGGCGCTGGACACCGGCCGCCACGAGATCACGATCTGGGGCGATGGCCATCAGACCCGCAGTTTCATGTTTATCGACGACTGCCTGGAAGGGATCGACCGGATCATGCATTCCGAGGCGCTGGTTGCCACCCCGATCAACCTCGGCTCCAGCGAGCTGGTCTCGATCAACGACCTGGTCTCGATGGTCGAGGAAATCGCCCAGGTCCGGCTCCAACGGCATTACGATTTGGGCGCGCCCAAGGGGGTGGGCGGGCGCAACAGCGACAACACCTTCATAAAGCAGACGCTGGGCTGGGAGCCAGCCACCCCCCTGAAGACGGGACTTGCGGCCACCTACCGATGGATTCAGGAGCAATATCAGGCGCGCAAACGGGGCGCGCGCGTGGTCCATTGAAGCCGCCGAGGGTGGGGGCGGCGCCGAAAGCGCCCCTGGCTGCCGCCGACCCGGCGTTGGCCCGGGTCATCGGGGCGCTCCCTTACCGTCTGGCCTTGGCCGGGGGGTGGATCGACCAGCCCTTTGTGTCGCGGCTAAACCCGCAGCCGCCGGGGGCGATGGTGGTGGTCTCGGTTCTACCGACGTTTCGGTTCATGGACCGGAGCGGCATCTCGACCAGCACCCGCGAAGTGGCGGCGCGGCTCTGGCGCGGCCGGCTGCCCCGTCGCGATCCGGCGACGCTGGTCCGTGAGCTCTACGCCGCCGAGAATGCCGGCAAGTCTGAGCCGTCCGGTTCGCAGGACATGATCGGGCTGATTTACCCTGGGGTTTCCCGGCTCGATTACACCAGTCGGGCGGAGGGCGGGGTGTTTCCGGCCGCGATTGAATCGAACACTGACCCCGGCGTGGCCACCTGGCTGGAGCGCGTGCTGCATCTGTTGCCCGTGGCGCCGCGGCCGGACGGTTATAATCCTCTGGGCGTGAAGCGGTTAGACCCAGCTTGGGTCCGGCGCCTCGGTCAGTCTGGCCACGATTGCTACGCGGCCATCCTCCGGCGTGATGCGCGGGCCCTGGGCGCCTCGTTCAACGATTGCATGCGCTGCTGGGAGGCGCTTCTCCCCCAGACCGTACGGCATCCCCGGCTCACGGTTGATTTGGCGGGGTTGCTCGCCTGTTACCAGCGCCGGTATGCGGGGGCGATGTACTCCGGGTGCGGCGGGGGCTACCTGCTGGTGGTGTCCGAGGAACCGGTGCCCGGGGCTTTTCACGCCACGGTGCGGTTGGCGAGGGGAGGGAAGGGCGCATGACCCAAGTCGTGGTGTCTGGCGGATTCGACGACTTGCGCTCCACGCACGTGCGTTTTCTCCAAGAGGCCGCTCGCCTCGGCCCCGTCTGTCTGCTGCTCTGGTCCGATGAGGCTTTCCGCCGGCTGGAAGGCCGGGCGCCGAAATTCCCCGAGGCCGAGCGGTGTTACTTGCTGCAGGCACTTCGATACGTGGACCAAGTCCGCGTGGTGGGAGACGGTTTCTCCCGCGACACCCTCCCCGGGGTGCCGAGCTACACGCCGAGCGTCTGGGCCGTCACGCCTGTGGAAGCTAATCGCGCGAAGGCGGCTTTTTGCGCCGCGTCGGGTTTGGCTTACGCGCCGATCCCGTCCGCTGCATGTGCCGGTTTCCCCAACGAGACCCCCACCCCGCCGCCGCCGCGGGCGGGGCGCAAGAAGGTCTTGGTGACGGGGTGTTACGACTGGTTCCACTCCGGGCACGTGCGCTTTTTCGAGGAAGTGGCGGAGTTGGGGGAGGTGTACGTGGTGGTGGGGCACGATGCGAACGTCCGGGCGCTCAAAGGGGAGGGACATCCCCTGTTCCCCCAAGAGGAACGGCGTTTCTTGGTGCAGGCGATTCGTTGTGTCGTTGCGGCGATGATCTCGACCGGCGTGGGCTGGTTGGATGCCGAACCGGAAATCCTCCGCCTGCGGCCCGACATATACGCGGTGAACGAGGACGGTGATCGGCCCGAGAAGCGGGCGTATTGCGCGCACCACGGCCTGGAGTATCGGGTCCTGCGGCGGGTGCCGAAGCCTGGGTTGCCGGCCCGCCAGAGCACCAACCTGCGCGGCTTCTAGCCGCGGCCCCGCCCATGCGTGGCTGGTTATCGCGCGCGCGCGCCTCGACCCCGGTCCGGGCGCTGGCGTTACTCTTACTCGCCCTGGTGGCGCTGGGCGTGGCGGCGGCGTACGCCTTGTGGGGCAACCCGGAGCTTCGTTTCTATCGGCAGGCGGCCCGGGTCAAGTTAGCGTGGTTGGCCCAGTTGCGCCACGACTACCCACACGTCGTCATCGTGTACGGAGGCTCGACCTGCGCGTTTTCCATCGACGTGGAGCGGATGCGGCAGCGCTACGGCTTGCCGGTGGCCAACCTGGGGCTGCATGCGGGGATGGAGCCCCTGTTTCTTACCGCGTTCGCGGTGGCGGCGACGCGGCCGGGCGATACATTGGTGGTGGCGCTCGAGCCCGGGTTGATGATCACGCCCTTCAATTCCCCGGACTTAGCCGCCCAAATGGGCTTCAGCCTCGGTCACCCGGAGCTGATCCACGCCTCGAATCTGACGGGCGAACCGATTCACTGGGCCGAGGATCTCACCAGTTTGCGACCTGGGGCGTACCATTTTTTCACGCTCTTGGGCAAGGTCCTCCTGCGTCGTCCGCTCTATCGCTATCACCCGGAGGACATTCACCCGGGCGGGTGGTTCCAGACCCAGGAACGGCGGCAACTGCCGGAGCCGGATCCGAGCCCCGCCGACCTGAGTCCCGACAGCCGCGCGTTGCTGGTTCGGCTCAAGCAATGGGGTGATACGAATCGGGTGCG
This sequence comes from bacterium, assembly GCA_021784265.1. GTDB lineage: Bacteria > Verrucomicrobiota > Verrucomicrobiia > Limisphaerales > J093 > JAJXTA01. Next base: position 2,975 of record JAJXTA010000192.1, read on the forward strand.
GGTCATGTATTCGGTGCCGTGGATTTATTGCGGCCAGCACGGGGAGCGGGGCATCCGTCGGCTTTACCTGCATTTCCTCCAGCAGGTCGCCCCGATCATGCCGGTTCTCAAGGACCCGACGCTGGGTGCCGACCCGCGCCCCGAGGACTTTGCCGACAGCGACGGACACCTCACGCCGTCGGCGGCGGAACGCCGCACCGACTCCTTGGCCCGCCAGCTTCAACAACAGAGCTTCTGGACGCGGGCCGAACTGGATCAGCTCCAACGAACCGAGTTCGCCGGCCGCGCCGGGGATGCGGCCGCGCCAGGTCGCTGAGGTGCGGGCTTGACCGGTCGGGGGACTGGCGGCGCCCACTCGAAGGAGCGTGGCCCGCGTTCGCTCACTCGAGTCGGAACCGTTTCAGTCGCGTAAGTTGGCAAAGCACCAGCCAGAGGAACAGCGGGTTATTGCGCGCGTACCGGCGCCAAAGGCGGCGTGGCTCCATGCAGAGGCGGAACAGCCATTCCAGGCCGCTACGCTGAAGCCAGCGTGGCGCCTGTCGCACCCGCCCCGCGTAGAAGTCGAACGCCGCGCCGACGCCCACCATGATTTTGGTTTCCAGGCGCGGCAGATAGGCGGCCATGAACTTTTCCTGCTTGGGTGTGCTCAGGCCCACCCAGAAAAGGTCGGGTTGCGCGTCGGCCACCTGGGCGATTAAGCGCGCCTCGTCGGCGGGAGCCAGCGGTCCGAACGGCGGCGTGAACGTGCCAACCACCCGGAGGCCAGGATAGCTCGTCTCCAGGCGCTGGCGCATTGCTTCCGCCACCCCTGGCGCGCCACCGTAGAGGAAATGGGTGCGACCGCTCCCCCGGGTCCACTCGGCCACTTCGGCGAGCAGGTCTGGGCCATAAACCCGGCCCATTTCTTTGAACCCGGCGCCCTTGCCGGCCCAGACCATGGGCATGCCATCGGGCGTGCAGAGGAAGGCGCGGTTGAGGACCGCGCGAAAGGCCGGGTCACTCTGCGCCTCGATCACCCCGTGCACGCCCGTCACACAGATGTAGCCCTTGTGGCCCTGCGCCAACGCCGCGGCGATGGCGGCGCGCGCGGTGTCGAGGTTGAGGACGCTGATCCCCACCCCTAGGACGTTAACCCGGCGGACGCTGGTCGCGGGTTGGTTGCTCGGCGCGGTAGCCACCGCCCGCATGTTGCCGGTCGGCGTTGACCTGTGAAGCCAAAAACACGCCGTGACCGGCCTCCCCCTGGGTCAGCGCCCAGCGGGATTGATGCTGGGGAAATCGTGACGAGGGCCGGGAGTCAGGCACGGTGGCGAAACTCCAGCCTCGACCCAGAGCGCCCAGCCAGGTAGAGGTACCGCGACGAAGCCGATGACAAAGAGCAAGACCAAGGGGCGCGCCCCGGTAGGGCAGAACCGGCTGACCGCGTGGAGGCGGGACGTCCCGGTGGGGGCGGCGGCCAGACGGGGAGTGTCCGTGTCCGGGCTTGGACCGGGCGGTTTATGAGGGGCTGGATCGCCCGGGTGGTGATGGTAGTGCTGCTGTTGCCGACGGCACTGGGAGCGGACGCCCCACGGGTCACCGTTCGACCGCGCGACACCGGAGAACCATTAGTCAATCCGGGTATGGGGTGGAGCTTCGCCTTTTACTCCAACTTCATCGAGAACTACGGGTCTAGGCTGGCTCCCGCGGACACGCTGGACGATTGGCCCGGGTTGTCGGTGGTTTACTTGCGCGTGCCCTGGTCGTTTCTGGAGCCGCAGGAAGGGGAGTTCAACTGGGCGCTGCTGGACACGCCGGCGCAACGCTGGATTGCCAAGGGGAAGCGGATTGCCCTGCGGGTTACGTGCTCAGAGAGTTGGTTGCGCTACGCCACTCCCAAGTGGGTCCAGGATGCCGGGGCAAAGGGGGTTGAGTTCGAGTTTGGCAAGGGTCCCACCCCGGGCGGACCGCTCTGGGACCCGGACTATTTGGACCCGGTTTTCCTCGCGAAACTCGACCATTTTTTGGCGGCGCTGGCACGCCGCTACGACGGCAATCCCAACGTGGCGTTCATCGACATCGGGTCGTTTGGGATGTGGGGCGAAGGTCATACCGGCTTCAGCAGCCGGTTGGACGCCGCGCGGACACTCGCGGTCGTCAAGCGCCATATCGACCTCCACCTCAAACACTTCCGGCATACGCTCCTATGCCTCAACGACGACGTCGCCGGGCCCGCCACCCCCGGTCGCCACTTTCCCGCGATGGACTACGCCTTGGCCCGGGGGATCACGATGCGCGATGACAGCATCCTGGTGCAACCGCCGCCGCAGTCGTGGTATCACGCCCAGATGGCGGAGGCCTTCTGGCCGCGCCTGCCCGTCGTACTGGAACACGAGCACTACGGCAGTTCGAAGGCACGCGGGGCCTGGAGTGGCGACCTGTTGCTCAAGGCGGTCGAGGATTACCACGCCAGTTACCTCTCGATCCACTGGTGGCCGCGCGAGGAGCTGCAGGAGAACCGCGACGCGATTGCCCGCATCAATCGTCGGCTGGGCTATCGCCTCCAACTGCGGGAGGTCAGTTGGCCGCGCCAAGCACCCATCGGTGCCCCGTTCGTCGTCGCCACCATTTGGGCCAATGCCGGGGTTGCACCCCTCTACGGTGGGGGTTTTTGGGCGCTGACGCTGAAGGACGATCAAGGTGGCATCGTCGCCGTGCAGGCGGATGACGGCTTTGATCTGGGGCAGCTCCAAGTCGGCCCACCAGACCAAGCGCCCGTGGTGAAGCGGCAGGCGCAGTTCGTCGTCGCCCGACGCTTGACCGATCCCCAGGGCGCGCACGCGCCGCCGACCCAGCCCGGCACGTACGCGGTGTTCGTCTCCGTCGGTTCTCCCGACGGGACCCCACGGATTGCCCTGCCGCTGGCGGGCGACGACGGCCAACGGCGCTACCGGGTGGGGGAGATCGACCTGACGCCCCGGCAGGCGGACTGAGAGTGTCGCGGTGCGAACGAAATGAAAGCGTGCCACATCCACACCCTGCTGCGGTTGGTGAGTTGGAGCCTGGTGGTCGGGCTGGCTACCGGTTCAGCCGGTATGGCGGCACCGCCAGCGGCCGGTTTTGTCCTCGTCCAAGGCCGCACGACCCTCCGCTTCAACGCCCAAGGGGCCTTGGTCGCGTGGACCGGGCAATGGGCCCACCAAGCCGGGGCTCAGTCGGTGTCCGCGGGCGAGGTGCGGTACGGAACCCGAACT
>JAJXTA010000193.1 GCA_021784265.1 bacterium
CAACTACGATCCCCAGGCCGACCCCGAAGGGGACGCGGACGAGGCGAGCAACCGGGACAACCGGATGGTGCCGCCGGGCCAAACCCAGGTCTTGCTCGAGGCGCGGGGGCCGGGGGTCATCACGCACCTCTGGCTTACCTTTCTGGGACCGGAACCGCAACCGTGGGCCCAGCATGGCTCGGCCAATCACCAGGAGATGCTGCTGCGGATGTATTGGGACGGGGAGACGCGCCCGAGCGTGGAGGCCCCGGTGGGGGACTTTTTTGCCAACGGGTTCGGCGAACGCCGCGAGGTGGTGAGCTTGCCGGTGGTGGTCGAGGGCGGCGACGCCTACAATTGCTTTTGGCGGATGCCGTTTCAGAAGTCGGCCCGGATCGAGATCGTCAACCAGAGCGCCAAACCGATCAGCCTGCTCTATTACAATATCGATTGGATCAAGAAGGCGAGTCTGCCCGCGGACACCCCCTATTTCCACGCCCAGTACCGCCAGGAATACCCCGTCCAACCCGGGCGCGACTACGTGATCCTGGAGACGGCGGGCAAAGGCCACTATGTCGGGACGGTGTTGAGCGTGCGGACGCGCAGCCCGGCCTGGTTCGGCGAGGGGGACGAGAAGATTTATCTGGATGGGGAGGCGAAGCCGTCGATTTGGGGGACGGGGACGGAGGATTACTTCCTGTGCGCGTGGGGCTTGAAGACGACGAGCACGCCGTACTTCGGGGTGCCCTATTTCGATCAGTGGGGGATCGTGGGCGGACAGACCACGGCTTACCGGTGGCACATCGAGGACCCCATCGTGTTCAACACCGGGATCAAGGTGAGCTTCGAGCACTTTGGCTGGTTGCCGCCCGACGAGAATCCCCAAGGCAAGAGTATGAGTTGGAACGAGCGCCAAGACGACTACTCCAGCGTGGCTTACTGGTACCAGACCGGACCCGGGACGTTCACGGCGCGGGCCCCGGCGGGTCCGGAGCGGCGTTTGCCCAGTCTGGATCGGATGGTGGTTTATGCGCACGACTTTGTGGGCGCGCCGGGGTTCCACGGCGCGGGCACGGTGGGGTTGCAGCAGCTCGACCTTTACCCCGGACCGCAGGTGCTGTACCAGCCCAGCCAGGCGCGAGGGGCGTGGCTGGAGCTCCCCTTGGAGGTGACCAAGTCGGAGCCGTTGCGGCTGCTGGTCCGGCTGACCCACTCCTATGACTTCGGGCAATACCAGGCCTATCTGGACGGGGCGAAGCTGGGTGAGGTGATCGACCTTTACAGTCCCAAGGTCGTGACCGCGGACACCCATCTGCTGGACTTTTGGCCCGAACCGGGGCGGCATCGGCTCCGGCTGGAATGCGTGGGCAAGCAGCCGGCCTCGCAGGGGTACTACTTGGGGATCGAGTCGGTCCGGCTGCGGGAACGCCGCCCCCGGGTCGAGCAATACGGCTACGACAAAGGCAAGGACTGGCACAAGCACCCCGTGCTTTACCAATAGGCGCCACCCTGCCGCCCCCCCGGGGGCGGGGCCGAAGCCCGCGGGACACCCGGAGGTGGAGGCGGTTCGAGGCCTCCACGAACGGCGGGCTGAATTGCCGAAGGGAAGACACTGCGACCACGAAAGGGAGAGGCGCCCAGAATTCTGGGTGAGCTCGGGTCCAGCGTGGTGCACCGCCTGCCTCCTTCCGCCAAAACTGACCGTCACTCGCGGGCGGGGATCGTGGCGCCAAATCCCTTGGAAACCTCCAGCTTAGCCCCTACCCTCCCGTTCGACGCCGCAGCCACGACCGGCAGCGGCTCGGGAAGCAAACGCAACTCATGAATCCGATATCTTCTGGAACCAACGCGAATCTCACCCGCCGTGACTTCATCAAAGCCGCCGGGCTCGGCGGGGCGGGGCTGGCGGTTTTGCCCGGCGCCACTCTCCAGGGGGCGGAGGCGGGCGGCAAGAAGCTGGTCATGGCGCTGGTGGGTGGGGCCCATATCCACACCCCCAATTATGTGAACATCCTTAAGGGCCGGGCTGACGTCAGCGTCAAGTATGTCTGGGACCACGACCTGGCGCGGGCCGCCAAGTGGGCCAAGGTGCTGGGGGCGCGGGTTGTGGATGACGATGGGCACATCTGGAACGACCGCGAGGTGGTGGGGGTGGTGATCTGTTCGGAGACCGACCGGCATCACGGCTTGGTCCTCGCCGCGGCTCAGGCGGGCAAGCACATGTTCGTGGAGAAGCCGCTGGGGGTTAACAGCCAGGAGAGTTACGCGATGGCGGCGGCCATCGAGAAGGCCGGGGTGCTCTTCACCACCGGTTACTTCATGCGGACCCAGCCGCACATCCTCTTCCTCAAGCAACAGGTCGAGCAGGCCAATTTCGGGAAGATCACCCGCGTCCAGGGTTCCAACTGCCACAACGGCTCGTTGGGGGGCTGGTTCGACACCGATTGGCGCTGGATGGCCGACCCGAAGATCGCCGGGGTGGGGGCCTTTGGGGACCTGGGCACGCACTCACTGGACATCTTGATGTGGCTGTGCGGCGGCATCGCGTCCGTGGCTGCCGACATCAAGATCGTGACCGGGCGTTACCCGGGGTGCGACGAATCGGGGGAGGCGCTGATGAAGTTCAAGAACGGCGTCACCGGGACGTTGGCGGCGGGGTGGGTGGACCTGGCGGAGCCGGTGCCGTTGTTGATCAGCGGCACCGAAGGGCATGCGGTGGTGTTTCAGGACCAACTCTACTACCGGACCAACAAGGTGCTCGGAGCGGACGGCAAGGCGCCCTGGACCCAGTTGCCCGCCGCGCTGCCTCCGCCGATGGAGATGTTTGTGAACGCGGTGGCGGGCCAGCCGGGCATGGCGCTGGTGAGTCCAGCCGAGGCCGCGGCGCGGGTGAGTGTGATGGAAGCGATGTACCACGCCGCCCACGACCATCGGTGGGCCAAGCCGGCGTAGCGATTTTCACGGCGCCTCCTCAGGTGTGGGGCAGACCCGAGGTCTGCCCCGGCGCGCCCACCTGAGGCGTAACTGTTCGCGAAGATCGTCGCCGCTGGAGCCGTCCCACCGCTCTCTTGCGTTCGCGGCTCGGACGGGCGGCGGGCTCAGCGGCGGCGGCGGGCGGGGCCGTAGTAGTATCCCCCGCTGATCCGGGCGCCGCGGGCGCGGCGTTGGTGGAGGGGGACTTGGCCAGGCTTGCTCTCGTCGAAGAGCGCCGTGTACTGGTAGGGGAATCCCTCGAGCCGCACGCGCTCGATTTTGCGGCCGATGAAGCGTTCGATGGCGTGGACGTGCTGGGCGTCTTCGGCGACCATCAGGGTGAGGGCGTCGCCGGTGGCTTGCGCCCGGCCGGTGCGCCCGATGCGGTGCACGTAGTCTTCCGGATGCTGGGGCACGTCGTAGTTGACGACGTGGCTGACGTCCAGGATGTCCAACCCGCGCGCCGCGATGTCGGTGGCCACCAGCACCTCGTACTTGCCATCGCGAAAGCCCCGCAAGGCCTGTTCCCGCTCCCGCTGGGTCCGATTGGAATGCAGGACGGTCACCGCGTGGTTGTGGTGGCGGAGGGAGTGGCTGACGCGATCCGCCCGGTTCTTGGTCCGACAGAACACGATCACCGAGTCGTAGTTGACCCGCTGGAGCAGGTCCAGCAGCAACGCGCTCTTCTGCGCCTCCGCCACCGGGTAGAGGGCGTGCCGAACGGTTTCGGCCGGGGCCCGCCGCACGCCGATCTCGACGGTCTGGGGCGCGTGCATGGCCCACTGGATCAGGGTTTCGATCTGGGGGGGAATGGTCGCCGAGAAGAGCGAGGTGTGGCGCTCCCGTGGGCAGCGTTCCACCAGCCGGCGCACGTCGGGGAGGAACCCCATGTCCAGCATGCGGTCGGCTTCGTCTAAGACCAGGAACTTAATCTTGTCCAGGCGGCAGGTGCCGCGGCTGAGGTGATCGAGCAGCCGGCCGGGGGTGGCGACGAGCACATCGACGCCGGTCCGCAGGGCTTGATCCTGGAGGCCGTAGCCCACCCCGCCATAGACGACCGCCACGCGCAGGTTGGTGAACCGGGCCAGGTCGCGCACGGCGGTCTCGACCTGGGCGGCCAACTCGCGGGTCGGCTCCAGGATCAGGGCGCGGGGGCCGGGGGCGTGGGCACCGAGGAGGGAGAGGATGGGCAGCCCGAACGCGGCGGTCTTGCCGGTGCCGGTCTGGGCGCTGCCGATCACATCCTGGCCCGCCAACACCAACGGGATGGCGCGCAGTTGGATGGGTGTGGGTTCGACGTAGCCCATCGCGCGCACACCATCCAACAGGGGTTTGCCGAGGCCTAGCTTACTGAATGCCATGCCGCACACTATCAGGCAGGGTACGGGAAGCCAAGCCTTTCCCGGCACCTCGCGGTTGGGGACGCTTCAGGCCGGCGAGGACAACCGCCGGGAGCGCGGCCCACGGCGCTTCTTGGTTGACCCTCTCCGGCGGGAGAGAGCCCGGGTGAGGGCGGGTTCGCGCCCGGTCTTCCCCACCGCATCCTCGTTTACCGTTCCCTGAGGTTCGCGGCTCTGTCCGCCGCGGCGCCGGCGGGCTCCGGCGCGGTGCTTGGGGCACAACGCCACGCCCCGGGGAAGGTGACCGCCCGCGGGGGCGTTCACCGCCATGCTTGACGGGCGAGCGGCAAACCCTACTATGCCGCCCGTTTTTCGATGCGTGGACTGGCCTCGTGCCCTCACCAATTAATACAGTTGTAATCTGGCTTTGTCTCGCCAGTTGTTTGGTTGCCGCCACGGCCCGGGGAGCGGAGGATGGGGTGGAAGCCGGCCCGCTGTACGATCACTTTCGGCTCACCTTGTCCCCGGGGGAGCGGACGGAGGCGGTGGGGCCGTTCTGGAGCCGGGAGCGCCAGGAGGAGGAGTCCACGGTAACGCTCGCCCCGTTCTACCGGCGGACAACCCGGCCGGGCTTGGACGCTTACACGCTGGACCTGCTCTATCCCCTGCTCACCTACCACCGTTACGGGAGGGAGTTTAGCGCACAAGTGCTCGAGCTCATTAGCGTCAATGGCGGCCAGGACCCCAGCGGGGGCCAGGTGCGGCGCCGGACGTTCTTTCCTTTCTATTTCGACCAGCGTGGCGGTGACCCCGCCCACAATTACACGGCGGTGCTCCCCTTTTACGGGCGGATGGAGCACCATTTCTTCCGGGACGAGATCAAGTTGGTGATGTGGCCGCTCTACGTGCGGACGCGCAAGGGGGACATGGTCACCGACAACTACTTCGTGCCCTTCGTGCATCAGCGGCATGGGCCGGGGTTGACGGGGTGGCAGGTCTGGCCCCTGGTGGGCTGCGAGCACAAGGCCATCACCACGCGCACCAACACCTTTGGGGACCGGGAACTGGTCGGGGGTCGGGACGAGACGTTCGTCCTGTGGCCCTTTTACATTCGCAACGACCTGGAGGTGGGGACGACCAACCCGGTCAGCGAGCGCCTGGTCTTCCCCTTCTACAGCGCGCAACGCTCGCCGCTGCGCGACTCCGCCAGTTACCTCTGGCCGCTCGGACCGACGCTCACCGAGGATCGGGAGAAACAGTACCGGGAGGTGGACGCGCCGTGGCCGTTGGTGGTGTTCGCGCGCGGACCGGGCAAGACGGCCAACCGCGTCCTGCCCTTGTTCAGTCACGCCCGCGGTCCGACCCAGGAGAGCGACTCCTACCTCTGGCCCCTCTACCACCATACCCACACCCATAGCCCACCGCTGGAGCAGGAGCGGGCGCGCATCGTTTTCTTCCTCTATTCGGACCTGAGCGAAAAGAACTCCAAAACGGGCAAGGTGCGGCGGCGGACGGACTTTTGGCCGCTGTTCACGGCGCGGCGGGAGGAGGACGGGAGCGAGCGGCTGCAGTTGCTGGCGCCGCTGGAGCCGTTGCTGCCCAACAACCCCGGGATCGAGCGGAGTTGGTCGCCGCTCTGGTCGCTCTGGCGGGGGGAGAAGAACGGCCAGACGGGGAGGGCCAGCCAGTCGTTTCTCTGGAACCTTTGCCGGTTCGAGACCGGGCCCCAGACCAAAAAGTGCTCGCTCTTGTTCGGCTTGGTCCAGTATGAATCAGGTCCGCACGGCTCGCGCTGGCGTTGGTTTCATTTGGGCCGGAGGAGAGCCGCAGCCCCACCCGGGAGCCAAGCGCCGCGCTCCGGCGCCGCGCTGCCGCCCGGGCGGGCGGGGACGCCGCCCGCGGGGCCGGACGACG
>JAJXTA010000194.1 GCA_021784265.1 bacterium
AAGGCAATCCCGGGCGTTGGCCGGATTGGGCTGGGCGTAGAACCGCCGGCACGCCCCGATCACGCGCAGCCGCACCCGCCGCGCCGCCTCCACTACCGGCCCGAGTTCCGTGAGCAACCGCCGATATTTCTGCACCAGATCCGGCCGCAGGTCCCCCTCCTCCTGTATCCGCCGCCGGGCCAGTTCCCCGGCCTTTTCCAGGGCCTGGACATACCCGTCATAGCAGCGCAGCACCTCAAACGTCCGCCGCTCCAGGACAAACCAATCCGGGGGTTGAGGGTTGCCCCCGGAGGGGTTTGCGGGTTGAGGGGTGAGTGGAGAAGTGGCTGAGCGACCCAGTGGCCGAGACTTCGCGGTTTCTGCGGATTCTGCGGTTTCTCTTGCCGCTCCCAACTCCTCCTCCACCCCCCACGCATACCTCCGCCCCAGTTCCTCCTGCACCTCCGCCAGTTGCAGCCACTTCCCAACGGTGGGTTGGCACTGTATTTCAGCCAGCAACCGCGCACGCTGGGGCTCAAGCTCGACAATCGGTGAGGGTAATCGCGGCTCGGCTGCCCCGGCCGCAGACGCATCCCCTGCCGTGATGACTGCGGCCAAGGCGACCAACATGACAGTAGCGCTGACGCCTGCACGCCCTACGAACAATTTCCAGAGCCTGCACGAACGCCAAATGGGTTGCATCGTAGCCTCAAGTTCTCTTGAGGAGACAGGTGGCCAGCCGCCTTCATTCTCCAAAGTATGGCGGGTAGACAAGATGGCCGACGCAGTGGCCTTGCTTGTTGAAGAAGAAATAAATGTTCAGCCTCGCGTAGAAGCCGCGATTGACTTTGACATCGGGACACATGACAAACCCCTGCACCATCCCGCCCAGGTCCGTGTCATTCAGCCCGGCCCGGGCGGCCGGGGTCTTGCCGCGCAGACGCTCGCGCGTGGTGTTGGTGAAATATCTGACCCATAGGTATTTATCCTTCCCTAGGCCATGGGCGGCGAACCAGGCTTTGGCCTGCTCGGGCGTGCAGGCCGGCGGCACTTCGTCGGCGATCAGCTTCTCCCATTTCTTCACCCGCTGGGCCACTTCCTCCGGCCAGACGACGGGGTTTCGGGCCGCGTAACGGGCGGGGTCGGCGGCGTATTCCTTCACAAAAGCAATTTGCTCCGGTAAGAAGCCGGCCCGGACATGCTGAATGTACAGTTTGCTGTGACTATCCCAATCCTTGTCCAGGACTTCCGTGACGGGAAAATCACGAAGCGAGGTCTCCAGAAAAACCCACCGATCCATGGTGGGCACGTGGAAGGCAAAGGGTTGCTCGGGCGGGGCCAAGGCGTACACCACGCGCACCGCCAGATCACAGATGCGCGTCACGGCCGACCGGCGTAGGTAGGGCCCGTCGGTGGCCTTGAGCCGGTATTCGTCCATGGGCTCGGGACAGGCCCTCGTATCATCCAGGCAGGGCGTGACCACCGGCAGAAGACGCTCGTCTTCCAATCGCCCCATCACCCACAGCCCCCAGGCGCGCCGGGCTGGGTCCTGGCTCTGGCGCACGGCGTCGATGATCTCCAGGCGGGCCCGCTGTTCCCCGAGTTTGGCCAGCAGCAGGACGAAATCCGAGCGGGTAGTGATCGGACGGTCAAAGGCGTTGGCGCAGGAGTAGAAATCGGCGCCGGGATGCCCCGCAGCGGCCGCCGCCAGTTGGTCGCGGAAGTGCTTCTGGTAGATTTCCCGAATCAGCGGAATGTCGGAGGCATCGGCCAGGCGGGAGAAGGCCCACCAGGCTTCATTATTGTCCTTTTCCTTGATCACGCGCCTCGCCGCCTGCCGCGCGCGCTCCATTTCGGCCGGGGTGGCCAGGTCCTCGTTAACCAAGCACCATATCGCGGCGGAGAGCTGGTATCGCCAGTCCTTTGAGTCCAATCCGCTAACGGCAACATCGTGCCACATATCTTCACGCGAGCCTCCGGCGTTACTCAATAGCCAGCCCACACAGCGGTCGGAGTTCCGCTGTCGTCGCGCCTGTCGAAGCGCTTCGCGCAGCACGGGCGCGTAGCCATACGTTTCGACAAGAAAGGATAAATCCGGAGCTTCAAACTCCGCATTAGGTGCATTTAGGTCAAATGCGCGGGCTACACCCTTTTCCAGTTTGGAATGAATTGTCGGCGATGCGTTTTTTGGCTGCGTGGTAGACGATGCTGGATTCGCTCGCCCGATGCTCGGAGCAAAAAGAATCAGCGTCATGAGAAGTACAAGGATTATTAGCCTGTGAAGACGCATACGTTGATCATCTCCATCATTAGGGATTGATCGCATCAGCTTCCCGCCAGCACACGCGCTGGCCGCCCACCGCCGGATACATCACATCGTTCGGATCATGGGAGTGGCTCGCAAAACCCAGGGCGTGGCCGATCTCGTGGGCGTACATGGCAGCTTGCACACCAGATTGGACGTAGATCACCTGACCTCTTGTCTCACCCCCAGCGTCGCCCACAGCCATCGAAAGGCCTGGGACGATGTAGATGAAGACTTGGTTGGCGCCCGGAGCCGCGCGTTGGGCAGTCGCTATGTCCCCCGCAATATTGTCCGTGGTTGGGTGGACGCCAATGTCTTTATTAATGGTCCAAGTCTCGGTCAGAGTATTGTCAAGTTTTCGTAAATCCACAACCGCCTGGTCCCCCCACATACCCTGAGAGGTGCTGAAAATAGCATCTGCATTGCTGATCGTGCCGTCATGTCCAGCCGTATCCTTGACGAAGATCATCCGTACGTCCATGGTTCTTGCATTCTTCACATCCAGACTAAGCACGGCCAGATCGCCGTTCTGGGTGGCCTTGGCGGTGGTCACCGCGTGCTGTTTTCCCGTGACGCCCGTGTTGGTCTGGGCCGCGCTGGTGCTGGCGGGGGTGATGGTGGCACGAGCCGTATCCGTCACGGCGATGCCCACCACGCCGCTGATGGCTTGGTCCAGTTGGAGCATAGCTCCGGTGGAGGTGCGGTTGACGCCGACCACCAGCCACGGCGGCGACTCCGAACCGTCGAACCCTTTGTATGCGTCGCGTTCGACCCACTGAGCCCCGACGATGGATAGAACGACTTGGTCCTGCTGGTAGCCGTTGGCGGTGGCGGTTACCGTGTATTTGGTGTCCTGCTGATCTGGAAGCGGCAGGGTGGCATTGCTCAAATCCAATTCCGGATCGCCTCCCATCAGGGACGCCCGCGTCGTGCCGGACAGGAAGCTGGGTAGTTGTCCCGATTTATCGCCCGCCACCGTGATGGTGATGGACACGCCCGCCTGGGCCTGACCGGCGGCGTTCAGAGCCTTGACGTGCAGCGACGCCTGGTGGGTGGTTCGGAAGGTGTAGTCTTTGCCAGCAATAATGTGGAGCCTTTGAGCTTGCTGGTCCTTGATCCGGGCCCCCCAGCATTTTTGCGGGGGCGTGCCACCGCCCCCGCCACCCCCGCCCGTGGGGCTGAGATTGCCTTCACATTCCAGGGGAAACTCGCCTGCATTCGTCCCCGCGGGATAGCTGACGCGAATGTCGATCGCCGTATCCTCGTCGGTCCAGCGATTGGCCGACAGCCCGGCGACGTTGCTCAGGATGATGTCAACATGAGTCGCAGGCGAGGGCCCAAATCTCTGAAAGATCCAGCCTGTCGGCGGCTTGAAAGTCTTGCTGCGCAGGAACACCGCCCCGTCCTGAAGCGTGCGCAGGTCCGCATCGCTGTCATCGACACCGGGCGCCTGCAACGTCCCGTCCGGAGCGGTGTGGCCATCCCGCGCGCTAACCCTTTGGTCGGCGGCAAACACGCAATTACGCCGAAAGCTAAGTCCCGGCAGAAGCAGCACAAGAAGGGTTACCATCGTCACAATGCCCCTGTGAACCATCATGTTATGAACTCCTTCCGATGACTGATCGTGCGCCGTACCCGCCAACTATCGCCTGGCATATTCCGACAAGTAGTAGTGGGCAATCGTGTAGTACGGCCCTGCTGATCGGGGCATCCCGCCGAGCAATTCCATCCCAAGTTGCTTCTGGCCATCCCGAATCCTCTGCAAGGCAAGGTTGATCCTGGCGGTAAAAGCGAACTCGTTTTCCGCGCCACTGATCACCAACGCGTCAAGAACAGCCAGACCGCGCTGGTGTTCCTTGACGTCGGTACTGTCACAGAGCAAATTGCCGGCGGCCACGGCTGCCCGGCACTCCGTCAGCGTCCCGTCCCGCCGGGCCAGCACCTTGGCGAACTGGGCCAGCGGGGCGGCGCGGTTGAAATCCCCGGCTTTCCACCGGCCACGGTAGAAGTTCGAGCCCAGGGCGAAATGCACGTAGTCCTCCTGGGCGGAGGTCAGCCGGCCGAATTCGCCGGCCAGGAGGCGGTCGCAGATCGCGGCCGCTTTGGTGAAATCCTGGGTGACATAGTAAAAGTCATTCAGCAACACGATGGTGCGCTGACGCGGGTTGTAAAGCTCCAGTTCCTGGGGGTAGGCCACCAAGTAGCCGTGCTCGGCCCCGAACTTCAGGCGCGTGTAGTCGTTGGGGTTGGCCAAGAGGGAGCCGCCGGTTAATTCCGGGTTCAGGTTGGGCAGGCGGCTCAATTGGGCCAGGGCATCGGGGCAGGCGGGGGGAGGGGAAGAAGGCAAGTCCGCTCCCTGACGGTCGCGGCTCGTTGGCCCCTGGTTCTGGGGACCCCGGAAGTCCGGCACGCGGTAGTGCGTGCCCTGAGCCACCGACTTGGCCAGGGCCAGGAACCCCCGGAACTTGGCGCCTTGCTCCTCCAGATGGTTCAGGTACCACCGGCTGGTTTTGCGGTTGAAAAGCTGCCCTGGCTGGAGTTCGTTCTTCTTGACGTTCCCGAAGTAGTCCTTGTGCGTGCGCTGGCCGGGGGGCGTTACCACTTCCCACGCGGCCTGGACAATGTCCAGGGTGTCCGGCTCGGGGTCACTTCCGGGGGCCGGCCCCCGGATATCCTTCAGCCATTTGTCGAGTTGCTCGAAGCGCTTTTCCGCCAAGTCGAAATCGCAGTGCCGCTCCACCGCGATCCGGCCCAGTTCCAAAAGCGCCTCACCCCGGTATAAACCCTTGGGCTTGGCGTCATAGAAAGCCTGCAAGGCCCGCTCCGCCTGGGCCACCCGGCCCTGCCGCAGGAGGCACATGGGGCCGAAGAAGCGCGATGCCTCGGCGTACGGTGTGTCCGGCCAGCCCCGAATCACCTCCGCATAGATGGAGAGGGCCGGGGCGACCGGCCGGTCGGACAGGCGGATGGCCTCGGCATCGCGGAAGCGCACGCAGGCTTTACCGTAGCGCTGGATGTCCAACTGCCGCTGGGCCTGCCTCAGCCCCCCGGCCAGGGCGGCCAGCAGATCGGTGTTGAACTGGCGGGCTTCGTCATCCGGGAAGTGGGCGGCAAACCAGGCTTGGCCGTACTGGAAGGCGTACTTGGCCTGAGCGTAGTCCTTCAGGTCCAGGAACGCCCGCCCGGCCACCTCGGCCGCCTGGGACACCGTGGGCTCGGCCCAGACTTCGCGCTTCTCTTCGCTTTGGATCACCCAGTCGCATAGGGCCGCGGCGGCCGCCGGCTGCCGGCGTAACAGATCGGCCTCGGCGCGGACCAGGTAGAGCGCGCACAGCTCGGTGTGGTAGGGAACCGCTCCGCTTAAGACCGCTCCGTCACGGTCGCGGCTCGTTGCAGACGAGGCCGCAGCGCTACCGGGCTGCCAATTCCGGGGCAGGTACGGCGCGCTGAACAGGTCGATCAATTCCGGCCGCTTCTCGCGCACCGCGACCCCGGCCAGGAGGCCATCCACCTCGTAGTACGCTTGGGGGGCCAACTGCTGGTGCAGCGACCAAAGGGCGCTCGCGGCCGAATTCACCTGCCGGGCATCCTTCGAGGCCAGCATCTTGAGGCAGTGTTCCAGGCCCGCGTGGTACTGCGCAGGCAGGTCCAGGATAGGCGGTGTGAAAACAGCGGCCGAAGCGTCCGGGGGCGCATTACCCCCCGGTTGCACCACCCCGGCCCAGGCGCAGACAACAACCACGGCCAAAACCCAGGCCATGGCACACCCCCCGAGTGCGATGTGACGTACGCCCCGTCCCCGACTTGTCCCTGCACTAGCGGACACCCCAAACCCCTTTCCCCGGACGACGTGGGCGCTTGGCCCTACCCCTCGGGCGG
>JAJXTA010000195.1 GCA_021784265.1 bacterium
AGCGATGGTGCACCGCTGCTCCCAGTACCGCTGCGCCGGCCGGCTCAGCAGGTGGTGGAACAGTTCGTTGCACTCCAGCGCCTCCCCGAACATGAAACGGATGTTGGGCCGGCGGTAGGTCTCCTCAGTGCAGTAATGGACGCCGCCGGGCGCTTGGCGGCGGGCGGCCTCCTCGATCCAAGCGACCTGGATGGCCGTCCCCAGGCTCAACCCGCATTCGGGGAAGGTGAGCAGGACCATCTGGGGAAAGGCATCGTACATCGCGCGCGCGACGCCAGTCATGCGCGCTTGGACCTTGGCGAAGAGGTCGCGACGGGAATAGCCGGCATAGGTGTAGCCCGGCCAAGCGTAGTCATATTGGGCGCCGACGTATTCGATATCCACCGCGATCCCCTGACACCCGCTGTCGCGGGCGAAGATGGCGAACTGCTGGAAGTTG
Organism: bacterium; assembly: GCA_021784265.1. GTDB lineage: Bacteria > Verrucomicrobiota > Verrucomicrobiia > Limisphaerales > J093 > JAJXTA01. Next base: position 440 of record JAJXTA010000195.1, read on the forward strand.
TGGTTGATCTGCAACCACTCCGTGTCGTTGAACCAATCAAACGGGTGGTCGAAGGCCACCTTGAGAAACACTTCGGCGCCCACGCGCCGCGCGGCGGCTGTGGCCCGCTGGGTCTGTTGCAGCGTCTTGTCGGCGGCGCCGATGGTCCACGGTTCGCCGTCGGCGGCCCACACGTCGCTCGCCCAGTTGCGGGCGACGAAGTCCAGGAAGAAGCCCTGGATGCCGTGTTCGGCCCAGGCTTGGGCGTTGGTGGCGATTTCCTCGGGGCCGACGGAGAAGAGGATGGTTTTGGGCAGTGGCAGAGCGGCGACGTGGCCGTAGGTCAAGCCGGGCTCGGCGTGCTGCGGATCAACGGTGAGGGGGGTCTGCCCGGCGAGCGCCGTGAGGCTGGGAACGAGGCAGAGCAGACTCCTCAGGAGGAGCCGGGAAGTAAGGCGCAGCATGGTTTGGGTTCAAGAAGTGGCAACGAGATTTCGGCAGGAGCGCTCCGGGGGGCCGCGCGGGCGGCGCTCAGAACTGGGTCGGGCCGGCCCCCTTGGCTTCGAGGATGAGCACCCAGTCTTCCGGGCGGCGGTCCGGGGCGGGGCACTCCCAATCCTGGTGTTCGTCGCCGTGCACCAAGCCCAGGCTGCGCGTGTTGCCGTTGATCGGATCGAAGCGGGTGGCCCGCCAGGCGCCGCTGGGGCCGAGCTGGTGGAGGAGGATCGGCTCGGCGCGCGGCACCCAGACGATGCGCACTTCGCGTTCGATCCCGGCGGCCTGGGGGGGCTCGAGATTGGCGGGGGTTGGTTCCGCCGCCGACACCCACTCCGGGTGCGGGGTGAAGCGGTACCAGGGAAAGCGTTCCAGGAGTTTCTTGCCGAGGGCCACCTGCAGGGAGCCGGGCAGGTTCATGGCTTCGTCCCACGGGATCTTGCCGTAGTTGCCGCCGTGAGGAGAGGCCCCGTGGGGCTGGCCGCGGCGGTTGCATTGCCAGATGCCGTTGGCGCCATAGGTATGGCCCGCCGCGCCATTGAGCAGGCAAAGCCAAAACATCGCCCGCGGCCAGGCCGCCGGGATGCGATCTCCGAGCATCTCGTAGCTGGCCTCGCCATCGATCACCGGCATCGTCGGCCGGTCGGCGTAGGATTCGCGCACGGTGCGGAGGGTGGGGCCTACGGCTTCCTGCTGACCGTGGGGCGTCTGGAGCATGTCAATGTCCAAGAGGCTGATGTCGTCGGTGGCGTGGCGGGAGCTCAGCCGCCCGATCCCCGTCGGATGAATCGTGATCAAACGATGGAACGGGTCGGTGGTTCGGACGTAGCGGGTCACTTCGGTCCAACCTTTGACCTGGGCGGCGTCGTGGAAGGGAAAGCCTTTGACCAGGTAATAGGGCAGGTTCGCCTCGCCGGCGATGCACCACACCACCGGCAACGCGCCGTAGCGGGCAATCAGATAACGCCAGTGCTGCTCGGCCTTGGCCACGCCCATCCAGGGCAAAAAGTAACCCCAGGCCCCTACCAGGCAAGGGGTCAGGCCAGACTCGACGAGGTACTCCAGGCGCCGGTCTGCGGCGTCGAAGTAGGCGGGCCGGATGCGGGCGTAGTTGGTTTCCCACGGGTAGCCGGCTTCGTTGGCGCCGCGGGGATCGAATGGGGGCATGTCGGGATAAAGGCCGGCAACGATCTGCACCACCGTGAAGCCCTTGGCGCGGCGGTCGGCCGTCAGGGTCTGGAACTCCTCCGGCCACTCCAGCCGATGGCAGAGCCCCATCCACCACGTGTCGCCCAGCCAGAAGAAGGGGGTCCCGTCGGCGGACTCGAGGTGGCGGTGGTCGGCGGCAACCCGCAACGGCCCGTGCTGATAAAGCGGATTGCGTCCGTGGTACGGCGTAATCTCGACCTCCCCGGTGATCCCGTGCAGGCCGGTGTCGGAGGCGTCGCTGCATTCGGTCCGGAAAGGGTGGCGCCCGTAGGTGGCGGAGGCGTAGCGCACCTTCCAGAGCTCACCTCCCGCCCAGAACGCGGGGACTCGCTCGGTCGCGCCCCCGGGCTCGGTGAACACGGCATCGACGGTCAGTTCGTTGAAGGGGTCGGCGTGGGGCCGGGCGGCGCGCAAGGGGATTTCCACCATCACATTGGCCCGGGTCTCGTAACGGGCGGCGCGGGTGGGCGCGGCCAGGCCCACCAGAGAGCAGAGGGCGAGCCCCCAAGCCCTCCTCCATCGCCTCGGCCGTCGCCACCTCGCGTCCGACCCGGGCGGCCGTGTCCGCCCGCCCGGTCCGGGTGCCAGCGGCACAGGCGACGCAGGCAGGCGCGTTGTTCCGGGTCCCTGAGCGGGGTCGAGACTGGTCGCGTTGGTCATATGGGCTTGCGGGTCTGGGTAGCCGCCCCTGGCTTCGAGGCTGGGCGCACCGGGTCTTGGACGGGCCAGGAGGCGCGCACGGCGTCATGATACAACCCGATCTTCTCGAGCGGGAGCCGCTGGAACCCCAGACGATAGGCGGGCGAGTTGGCTCGGAGCTGGAAGTCCTGATGCGGCGCGTCCACGAACAAGGGGTCTTGGTCGAGCAAGTTGTCCTCGAAGCGCACCAGTGGCTTGGCTTTGCCCTCGAAATCTCCCCAGCGGCCCCGCACGCAGATGTTGTGGGCGATGACGTTCCCCTTGGGGGCCATGGGATCGTCCGCGAGGATATTGACCAGTTGCGGGTAGCGCGTGCTCCAGGGCGGGACTTGGTAGGGCAGGGCGATGAGCGAGGCCTTGAGCCCGGCAAAGCCGTCCGCAGCCCAGCCGAGGCCGCGCGCATCGACGTGGGTTGCCGGGACGCAATCGACGAAGATGTTGTTCGCGATGGAGCAGTCGCGGCCCCCGCCGATCATGGCGGCGCGGGTCACCCGGTAGAAGAGGTTGCCGTACACGGTGGTGCCGCTGAATTGGTCGTCGAGGTACACCCCAACGCACCCGCGGCCCTCGAAGCCGCTGATGTCGTGGAGGTAATTGTAGCGGATCACGGTGCCGCGCATCGTCCAGTCGCGGCCGGTGTAGATCGCGCCGGCATCGTTGGACTCGAAGCAGACGCTGTGGATCTCGTTGAACTCCAGGAGATGGTCGTTGCCGCTAAACCCGATGGCCATGTGGGGGGCGTTGGAGATCAGGTTATGAGTGGCCCGATTGCCGACGCCATGGAGGCTGATGCCGGGTTGATAGACCCGTTCCCAGCGGCTGTAGTGATGGATGTGGTTGTTGTCCGCGTACAACCGGCCCGGGGTCAACGTCCGGCGGTCGCCCCCGGTCAAGGTGATCCCGCCGGCGCCGGTCTGGTAGATGTCACACCCCACCACGCCGGTCGCGGTGCCGGCGAGGGTGATGGCGCTGGCGCCCGTGTTGCGGATCGTGCAGCCGGCGATGAGGTCGCTCTGGCAGCCGGTGCCTTCGATGGCCGCGCCCCGGCACGCCTCCAGCACCAGCCCGCGCAAGGTGACGTGGGCTACCCCATCCAAGGCCACCAGCGCCGGGGCCAGCGAGACTTCCGCCGCTCCCGTCGTTAGCGGCGTGGGCGGCCAGAAGTAAAGCCGGCCCCGCTCACGGTCCAAATACCATTCACCGGGCTGATCCAGCTCAGAGAGGAGGTTGAACACGTAGAACCACTGGCCCTTACGATAGCCGTAGCTATGATACGGGGGCCGGAGCCGGATGACCCGCTGGGCCGTGTCGATGGCCGCGACGGGCTGACGGGAGTCGGCCCAATCCCAGAACCAGTAGCCGTGGGCCCAAACGTCCTGATCCTGGGCCCAGCGTTTGGGCCGGTCGCCCGCGTAAGCGAAGACCGCCTCTTTGCACCCTTTGGTGCCGCGGATGTCCACCGGCGTGGGGCCAAGCACCTCGGTTATGGTGACGAACCCCTCGTTGGGCCAGCGCGCCAGGGTCATCGGTTGGTCGCGGAAGAAAAGCTCGAGCCGCTTCCCGCTGGCGACCACCTCGCCAAGGTCAGTGACGCCCAGGGCCCGCAAATCCGCTTGCCAGACGTGACCTCGGGCGGCGGGCTCCAACCGGGCCAAGACGGCGGGATCGACCACCGGGGTCCACCCCTTGATCAGCCGTCCGCCGCTCAGCCGCACCGTCGCGCCGCGGCGGGCGCGATACACGATGGGCGCCGTCTGAGTGCCGCTGTCTTGGGCCGTCAGGGTGAAAGGGCGCGTCAACTCGTACCGTCCCGCCGCCAGCTCGACCGTGATGCCACCACGGGGCGGTGGGCCGGCGGCTTTGCGCCGCCGGAGTTCGTCGCGGGCGCGCTCGAGCGTGGCGAACGGTTTGGCGGCGGTGCCCGGATTTTGGTCGCTGCCGTTCGGGGCGACATACAGGCTCGCGGCGGAGAGGCGCAGACCGCTGGCCGCGAGGAGAAACGCGGCCACCAGATGGCATCGTAGGACCCAGGGACTCGCGGTAGTGCGGAGGGCCGTCGCACGTTGGTTCGCCCCCGCGTGGCCGGCGGGTAGGGGGGGAGTGGGCAACGGCGCCGGAGTCCGTTGCTTGGAACAGGGTCTCTTCATTGTGGTTGGCTCCGCGCGCGCGGGTTGGGTTGTTTCACTACGGCCCGGATGTCACCGACAAAATCGGCTAACAGCTCGGGCACGGCGGCGGCTGGCACGGGAACGTATTTGCCGGTGGCCGTGGCCAGCAGGAGCGCGGGGCCGTCGTGGAGCGTGGCTTGGGCCTCGAGGACTTTGTTCTGGCGGTTGGTGACCAGTTTGGCGCTGGCGAGCAAGTCGCGCCCGGGCCGGGCCGGGCGGCGATAGCGCACCGTCAGCTCCGCGCAATAGGCAAACTGACCGGTGCGCACCCCGCAGACCCAGACCATCACCTCGTCCAGCAGCGCGGCGATGAGGCCCCCGTGCACGGTGTCCTTGAACCCGACATGCTCGGGCCGCGGCCGGAAACGCGCGGACACGCTCTCCCCCTCGTCCACGAGTTCCAATCCCAAGCCGATGGGATTGGTGGTGCCGCAGACAAAGCAGCCTTTGGTTCGGGGCAGTCGTTGCATGGGGGCAGTGTTCCTGGCGCGCGGGAAGTTTGCCACACTTTATCGCCGGCCCGGGGCGTCCGCCGCCCGCGCCGCGGGGGGCCGTGGCCGAAACACTCCTGGCGTTGCGCGGGAAGGCACCGGACCGGCGGCGGGCGGCGCACGGGCGGATGGAGGGCGCGCCCCGTTGACGAGCGCCGTGTCCCGGCCCCGCGGCGCGCGCCCGGCCCCAGTGGTGACTAAATTCTGGCCCGGTGCCGTCTAAGCCGCCAATGGCAGTCAATGCGTCATCCCGGGCCCGCGTCAGTGTGGACGGGAAGTTCTTTCGGGTTGGCCCGGAGAAGTTCTACGCCAAAGGGGTGGCGTACGGCCCTTTTCCTCCCAATGACCAGGGTGGGCAGTTCGGTTCGCCGGCGCGGGTGGCCGCCGATTTCACGCTCCTGCGAGCGTTGGGGGCGAATCTGTTGCGGGTCTATGAGACACCGCCCCGTTGGTTCCTGGATCTGGCGGCGACGCACGACCTGCGCCTCCTGATCGATGTGGCGTGGGACAAGCAAAGCTGCTTTCTCGATACGATCGAGACCCGCCAGAGCGTGCGGCGGACGGTGCAGGCCGCCGCCCACGCCTGCTGTCGGCACCCGGCCGTGTTTGCCTTGAGCGTGGTGAACGAGCTCCCCGCGGACAT
>JAJXTA010000196.1 GCA_021784265.1 bacterium
GCCGCCGTCGCCAGCGCCGCCCGCTCGCGCGCGGGGCGGGGCAGGGGCGCTGCCGGTGGTCGGGGGCGCGGCTTGTCACTGGCGGCCGGCGGGGCGACGGGAGGGGGCATGGGCAAGGGGCGAGGGAAGGGTGCCGATCGGCCGTGAGCTTCAACCTTGGGCTAGCGGGGCGGGCGTAGCCTTGGGGCGTTGCAAACGCTTCACCCGGACCAGCTCCTTTGGGCAGTAGGAGTAACAGCGACCACAAGCCAAGCACAAGGCCTCGTCCGGCTCATAAATCGAATGTTTGCGGTTCAGCCCCACGGCGATCAACTTGCCGCCGATGACCAGGCCGACGAACGCCCCAAGCAGCCCGGCACCGGTGACAAACTCCCCCCGCCACCGCCGGGCCTCGGCGTAGAGGTCCGCGATGGGTTTGCCGGTCTGGCGAAAGGCCTTGCTCGCCAATCTCAGGTTTTCCTCGCTGCTGCTCTGCCAGTGCCCCGGTGCGGGGAGCCCGGTAGGCGGTTCTTTGCCTGTATCGGTGATCTTACCGGTTTCCTCGGCGGCGATGCGCTCGGCGAGGCGCACGGTGGGGTGGAGTTGCGACAAGGGCACCGCCAGCCGGCCGCCCAGCCACCACCCACCCACCACTAGCACCGGCAACAAGGCTATCCAGGCCGCCACGGATTTGCCACGCCCGGCGGCGGGCGCCGTCGCGGTGGCTTCGGCCGGTTCGGCGATGGCGCCGAACGGACAGGCCACATCACAGAGCTGGCACTTGATGCAGTCGTCGGGCGTCAGCGTCACGTTCCATTTCGAGAGGCGCGAGAGGAGGCCCAGGATCGCCCCGTAAGGACAAAAGAAGCGGCAGTACGGCCGACCGACGAACAGACCGACCAGAAGAAACCCCGCGCCGATCGAGAGCATCTTCAAACTCCCGGTGCGCCGGAAAAAGGAGACGAAGGGATCATACTCGCAGATGATGAACGCGCTCCCGGTGGCGGCAAACAAGACCGCGGCGCCCAGATAGACGAACGGCAACAGCCCCAACCCCTGTTCCAGCCAGGCCGGGACTTTCACCGGCCGCCAGAGGACCAGGTCTTGGGCCGCCCCCAGCGGACAGACCGCGGCGCAAAACGTCCGCCCAAAGAAGAGGGTGAACGCCAACGGCAACAGGAAAAACAGGAGGATCGACACCGGAACAGCATACCCGCGATTGAACAGGGCCAGCGTGACGTCTTGGATCGAGCCGATGGGACAAACACAGCCTTTGCGCACGAAGCCGAAATAGAGCAACGACAGCAGCATGAGCCCGAGGATCTGCCGGCGGTTGCGCTTCACCAGGACCAAGTAGCTGGCCGCTGAAAGCGCCGCCAGGAGCAGCCCCACGTCCGCATAATCCAGCCAATGCGCGCGGGCGGGGGGCGTTGTTGTCACCGGCATCGAGTAGGTGCCCGGCTCGAACTCGGGCGGGGGAAACCGCTCGGCCCCCCAGGCAGCACCGCCCCCGGCCGCCAGCAGCCAAACCCAGAGGAGGAGCCGCCACCACCGCTTCATGCCTGATGCTCCCGGGTCTTGAGCTGGTAGGGCTGGCTGGCGGGCACCCGGGAGAAGGCCTGCGCCGGGCACACGATGGCGATGGCGCACTCGTTGCAGTTCAAACAACGATCGTGCCGCACCTGCAACGCAAAGGAGCCGTTGCCAAACAAGACGCAGCCGACCACGCACTTGCCGCAGCCAATGCACAAAGGTTCATCGATGCGATACTCGTAATAGGGGTCCTCGAGGGCCCGCCGTTGGATCGCGCCGGTGGGGCAGACCTGGTTCTCCGCGCCGGTGTTCAACCCGCTCGGCTGGGGCTCGAAATAGCCCGTGCAGAGCTTGCAGTAACCGCACATCGGGTGGAACTGGACGCACTTCACCGCCGACTGCTCCAGCACGCAGTGGGTGGCGCAGTTGGTGCAGGCGATGCACTTGTACGGATCGAGCTGCCACACGGTCCGTTCGGCCCGGAGATGCCGCCCCATCAGGGTCGTAAACGCCCCTGCCGCGAACAACAACGCCCCCCGCAGCCCCGCCCCGAGGAAGCCGCGGCGGGTGGGGACCGAGGGTGCCTCGGGCGCGCTCATGAATTGGGAGTTGCCGCCCGGGCCGCTTGCGCTCGCGGGAGCAGGCAATCTTCAAACCGCCCGCACTCCTGGCAGACCCGGCGCTTCAGGCAGGGCAGGGGACCGGCCGGGCTCGCGCGGCGCAGGCCCAGGATTCCGGCCAGCCCAACCATCGCCGCCAGCGCGGGGTAGCGGGCGCAATCGCGCAAGAACTGTCGTCGGTCGGTCACCATAAGATTCAGGCAGACGGGCGCTCGCGGAAGATCCGAACCGCGCCGGCGAGGGTGTCCGCCACCAACACCTGCCCGGCCTCATCCACCGCGACATCCAGGCCCACCGGGCCCCGGTTCAGGTTGTCCAGATACTCTGGGAAGGCCTCCGGCCCGGCGACCACCCCCTCGAACTCGCCCGTCGCCGAATAGACCTTGATCCGCGGAATGCCCTTCTCGCTAGTGATAAAACGCCCGTCGCGCAGCCGGACGAAATGGGCGGGGTTGCAGCAGCCACAGAAGCCGGCGAGGTCAAATGACGCCACGCCCCAGGAGGTCTTGGGCGTGCCCTCCAACCCGAACGACTCCAGCCGATGCCGCCCGGGATTGGCCACCCACAACTCCTCTCCCGGACCGGCATGCACATCGAAATAAGGACTGGGCACCACGAACACGCCACCGGTGCGCCCCGCCCCTCGGGTCCCGATCCGGCCCAACAGGGTGCCACCCCGGTCGTAGTGGAGGACCACTCGACTGGCGGCGTCGGCCACAAACACGTCGCGCGCCGTCGCGCAGACCCCCGTCAGCCAGGCCTTCGGCCCAGGCGCGGCCCAGGTGCTCCGCCGCTGGCCGCGCGCGTCGAACGCCTCCAAGTGGTCACGCACACCCACCAGCAGGTCGCCCTCGGGTCCGGGGCTCACACACCGCACCGTGGAGGCCAGCGTGACCTCCCAGCCTGGCCCCGTTCGCGGATGGAGTTGGCAGACGTGGTTGCCGGCGGCCAGGTACCAGTGCCCCGACGGCCCCACCGTCACCCGCCGCAAACTCGCGCGCGGGGAAGGAACCCGACCGACTTCCTCGAACCGCAGATACTTGGGATCGGTCTTCGTGAACCGGTCCAGGTTATAGCGGAGGGCGGGCTCACCTCCCGTTTGTGGGGCGCCGGCGCGGCTGCGGGCAGTGACCAGGCCCGCCAAACCCACCCAGCCGAGGCGGCGGGCGGCGCGGGCGAGGAACCCGCGGCGATTCACCGCGGCGGGCGGACGCGACCGATTCATCGTTTCGTGGCTCACAGACTGAACGCCGCCGGCGGGCGGCGGGTAGATAAACTGCCTAATGCTGCCAAGCTCAGGCCAAAATTTGGTTAGATTGGGCCGGCGGGCTACGCCGATTTTGCCAAACCCTCACCGTTTTTTGCTGATTTGACACCACCCACCCCCACCGCGGATATTCCGCCCACGATGTCGCCAACCACAGGGCGCCCGGCCATTCGCTTGCACCGGGTGCGGCAAAACAACTTGAAGAACTTCGATCTGGAGCTGCCGTTGCGGCAGTTGATCGTCGTGACTGGGCTGAGCGGTTCCGGGAAGAGCTCGCTGGCCTTCGATACCCTCTTTGCTGAGGGCCAGCGGCGCTACATCGAGACCTTCTCCCCGTACGCGCGGCAATTCCTGGACCGCATGGACAAGCCGCGGGTGGACCGCATCACTGGCATCCCTCCGGCGATTGCCATCGAGCAGCGCAACGGGGTGCGGACCACCCGTTCCACGGTGGGAACGATGACGGAGATTTGCGACTACCTTAAGCAGCTCTGGCCGCGGTTGGCCCAGTTGCATTGCCGCCGGTGCGGCCGGCCGGTGCGCCCGGAGCCGCCCGGAGCCGTGTGGGATTGGCTGGTGGCCGATCACGCCGACCAGGAGGTCTGGATTACGTTTGATTTGCCCCTTGCCGCGCGGTTGTCGCTGGCAGAATCGTTGCGCCTCATCGCCAACCAAGGCTACCAACGGCTCTGGGTCGAGGGGGAGGTCTGCCGCCTGGAAGACGCGGCTGCCCGCTGGGACACGGCGCCGCCTCCGGTGCTGACGGTGGTGCAAGACCGGCTGCGGGTGGACCGCGGCCAGCGGGCTCGGTGCGTCGAGGCCTGCGAGCAGGCCTATCACTTTGGCAAGGGCAAGCTCCGCGTGCGTTGGGCTGCCGCCAGCGGGCCGGTGGACCCGTCGCCCATTCCAGCCAGCCACGCCTTCTCGCAGCGGTACCACTGCGCGGCCTGTGACTTGGACTACCGCGAGCCGTCCCCGGCGTTGTTCAGCTTCAACCACCCGTTAGGCGCTTGCCCCACGTGCCGCGGGTTTGGCCGGACCATTACCATCGATTACAATTTGGTCTTGCCCGACCGCAGGCGGACGTTGGCCCAGGGGGTGGTGCGGCCGTGGTTGAGCGGGCAGAGCGTCGAGTGCCAGGACGACCTGCTCAAGTTCTGCCGGCGGCAGGGCCTGCCCACCGACGTGCCGTTTCAGGCGCTGGATCCGAAGCTGCAGGACTGGGTCCTCAACGGCGACCCCGATTACGACACGGATGCCAACCATCGCTGGCCCCGGGCGTGGTACGGCGTCAAAGGCTACTTTCGCTGGTTGGAATCCAAATCCTATAAGATGCATGTGCGGGTCTTGCTCTCCCGCTACCGCAGTTACCAGCCCTGTCCGGCCTGCCGCGGGGCGCGGTTTCAACCCGAAGCCCTCTGGTTCAAAGTCGCGTTCGACCACCGGGCCGTCCCCACCAGCGCGCCCCGTGGCGGCAACGGCAGCGCGGGCGCGGTGCCGGCCAGCGGCCCCGAACTGCTGACCCTAGCCGACTTTTACCAGCTTCCGATCCGGGACGCCCTGGCGCGGATCGAGGCGCTTGCCCAGGGGCGGTCCCACGCCCCCCACGACCCCTTGGCCTTGGCGCTCAACGAGGTCCGGTCACGCCTGTCGTACCTGGTGGAGGTCGGCTTGGGCTACCTCACCCTCGAGCGGCCCACCCGGACCCTCTCCGGTGGGGAAACCGAGCGGGTCAACCTCACGACCTGCCTGGGGACCCGCCTGGTGAACACGCTGTTTGTCCTGGATGAACCCAGCGTTGGTCTGCACCCGCGAGACACCGCCCGGCTGGTGCGCATCTTGTTCCGGCTGCGCGAGGCCGGCAACACGGTGGTGGTGGTCGAGCACGAGGCCAGCGTCATCCGGGCTGCCGATCAGGTGGTGGACCTCGGCCCCGGGCACGGCGAGGCCGGGGGCAACGTCGTGTTCCAGGGCCCGGTCTCCAGACTGCTCCGCTCCGCCGCTTCGTTGACCGGCCAATACCTGAGCGGGCGCAAGCGGATCGCGATTCCTCCCCGCCGCCCAGTGGCGCCGGACGGCTCGGCCGGCCCGACGCTCCGGCTGCGGCACGCCACCCTCCACAATCTCCACGACCTCGCCGTGGACGTGCCCTTGGGGCGGTTCGTGTGCGTCACCGGTGTCAGTGGCTCGGGGAAGACCACTTTGCTGCGGGAACTGCTTCTGCCGGCGCTGGAACGCCAGCTTCGTGCCCGGGACGGCGAAGCCCCCGCCTCGGGCGCCACGCCGGCCGCGGAGAGCGAGGAGGCCGAGAACCTGGCCGACGGAGCGCCGCCCGGCGGGACCCTGAGCCTGGAGGGCTGGGAAGCCTTGGGCCGGGTGGTCTTGGTCGATCAAACAGCCTTGAGCCGTACGCCGCGTTCGAACCCCGTCCTGTACATTGGCGCTTTCGACGCGATTCGCGATCTGTTCGCCGAATCCGAAGAGGCCCGGTGGCGCGAGCTCCCCGCCAGTGCCTTCAGCTTCAACTCACGCCTGGGCCAGTGCCAACGGTGCCGCGGCGCCGGTTTCGAGAAAATCGAGATGCAGTTCCTGAGCGACGTCTTCATTCGCTGCCCCGAATGCGACGGCCGGCGGTACCGCCCGCCGATTCTGGACGTGGCCATCGCCCCTGCCAGCCAACCCCAGGGCGGCGACCGCAGCCGACCACCACGGCGTTGG
>JAJXTA010000197.1 GCA_021784265.1 bacterium
TTGGTGCTCTGCGTCACCGCTCTCTCACGGTCGCGGCTCTGTACCCCGACCCGCTGCAGCCCCGCCGCATGAGGGCACGCGGCCTACAGACGGCCCGCCGCCCAGGGGGCTTTGGAGGCCGGGTCCCCCGCCATGCAGAAAACCTTGGCCTTCCCGGGGGCGCCGCTTAGGCTCAAGGCGGCTTTTGTGATGGATCCGACCGCGTCGCACCTCAAGAACCTGGACTACTCGGTGGTGCAGCAATGCATGCATTGCGGCTTGTGCCTGCCCACCTGCCCCACCTACGACGCCACCAAGCTGGAACGGAACAGCCCGCGTGGGCGCATCGCCCTGATGCGGGCTATTGCCGATGACCGGCTGGCGCCCACCCGGACGTTCGCGCAGGAGATGTACTTCTGCCTCGGTTGCCTGGCCTGCATGACCGCCTGCCCAGCCGGCGTCAACTACGCCGAGCTGTTCGAGCACGCCCGGGCGGAGGCGGAGCGGACGGGGACGTTAAACACGCCCAAGCGCCGGTTCCTCCGCGGTTTCACCGTGGGATGGCCCTTCATGGACCTGCGGCGATTGGGGTGGGCGGGCCGCGCCTTGCGTCTCTATCAGCAGCTCGGGCTGCAGACCCTGGTCCGGCGCAGCGGCGTGCTCCGGCTCTTGTCCCAGCGGTGGCGCGAGCTGGAGGCCATCACGCCTCCGATTCAGCCTCAATTCACCGCCCAACTCGTCGCCCCGCTCACCCCCGCGCGCGGGCGGAAACGCTACCGCGTGGCCATGCTGGCCGGCTGCGCGCAGGACCTCATCTTCAGTGACGTCAACCGCGATACGGTCGAGGTCCTGGCCTGGAACGGCTGCGAGGTGATCACGCCCCCGCGCCAGTCCTGCTGCGGCTCCTTGCACGCCCATAACGGCGAGCTGGCCCTGGCGCGCGCGCTGGCCCGCCGCAATCTGGACCAATTCCCTCCGGACCAGTTTGACGCCATCATCTCCAACGCCGGCGGCTGCGGGTCGCATCTCAAGCACTACGGCGCCTTGCTGCACGACGATCCGGCCTATCGCGCCCAGGCGGAGCTCTGGGATCGCAAGCTGAAGGACATCCACGAGTGGCTGGTGGAGATCGGCCTCACACCGGTCGGGGCGCCGGAGGCGCCGTCCCAGACCATCACCTATCACGAGTCCTGCCATCTGACCCACGGCCAGCGGATCGTCACCCAACCCCGCCAGGTCCTGCGGGCCATCCCGAACCTGACCCTGGTCGAGCTGCCCGAGAGCAATTGGTGTTGCGGCAGTGCCGGGATTTACAATCTCATCCAACCGGAGATGGCCGGCCAGTTGCTCGAACGAAAGCTGCGGCATATCCGGAGCACGGGCGCGACGGTGGTCGCGACGGCGAATCCGGGTTGTCAATTGCAGTTAGTCAACGGCGCCCGGCGCCAGGGCCTGACGTTGCGCGTGGCCCACCCGATCACCTTGTTGGCGGAGGCCTACCGGCGCGCGGCGGGGCGCGAAGGAGTGTCGGGCCGCGCGTAGGTCGTCCCCGCGCCCGCCCCCCGGGCCGAGGTTGCCGGTTACGAGTGGGCCTGTTGCGGCGCCAGGCCGCCGCCCACGCCGGGCACTGGGTGCGGGGCGGGTTGTTGGAAGCTCCGCCAGAAATGGCTCGGGAGCAATCCCAACCCGATCAGCACCACTTGGCTGACCACAAACGCCACCAGCCAGAAGAAGGCCTTGTCCATGAAACCGTAGGAGTGCAGCCCCACCCCCAGCATGTTCACCCCGAACCAGGAGAAACTGGTGACGATGTTGCCGAAGACGGCGAGGTTCATGAGCCCGCGCTCCCGGACCAGCCCGCCCCAGCGGGCGTGGAGGATGATGGCGTTCCAGAGCACGATGATCAGCGCCCCGTTCTCCTTGGGGTCCCAGCCCCAGAACCGGCCCCAGGATTGGTCGGCCCAGATGCCGCCCAGGATCGTGCCCACGAAGCTAAATAGCGTGGCGAAACAGACGATGCCATACACCATGCGGGCGAGGGCCTTGGCCGTTTCCCCCGAGAGGCTCCGGGTGAACAAACCGCGCACGATATAGACGATGCCCAAGAAGCCCGCCACAAACGTCGAGGCATAACCCAGGGTGATGACCACCACATGCGTGGCGAGCCAGAAATTCGTGTCCAACACCGCCCGCAACATCTCCATCGTGTCGCCGTCCAGGGAAAGGTTGTGGGCAATGACCTGCGTGAGAAAGCCCAGGGCGGAGGACATCACCAAGCCAATGCTGTCGTGGTAAAAATGCTCGAGCACCAGGCCCAGCAGCACCGCCCCCCAGCCGACGAAAATCGCCGAGGAATAGAGATTGGTCACGGGCGGACGCCCCTCCAACACCATGCGGAAAATGATGCCGGCGCTATGGACGAGAAAGGCGAGCACCAAAAGCCAGAAACCGGTCCGATTGAGCACGGGAAACCAGGTGAACCACGAGCCACACCCGAGCAGGAAGACGCAAACGTACAGGACCGTGCTCAGGTAGAACGGCTGCCACTGATGAAAGAGAAACTCCCGGTCCCCTTTGCGCACCTCGGGGGTGAACTGCGGTTCCAGCCATTGGCGGTAGCCGGCCAGGGCTTGGTTAAACTCCGCCGGCCGGCCCTCGCGATAGGCGGTCACCATCGCCGCGTAGCTGGCCACCGCCGGGTCCACCCGCCCCGAGTGCACCGTTTCCATCAGGCTGGTCCCCACGTTGGACCAGGCATCGCGCCGCTGCTCGGGGTGGGCCGGCGGCACGATCAAGGGATAGGCGATATTGGCCATCGCGTCATAGCGCTCGAGCATCTTCAGAATCCGGTCGAAGTCCTCCTGGTTAAAACTCTGCCCCGCTTCCCGGCGCTTGACGGCGGCGACCCCCGCCGGGATGGCTTTCTGGTACGCGGCCAGCTCGGCGTTGAAATCGTCGGTCGTCTCCGGGCGCAGGCTGTTCTTAAGCCGCTGGTAGAGTGTCAGCCCGTAGTTGAGCCGCAGCACCGCCTGCTCAAAAGTATTCCGTTCCTTGGCATCGACCCCGTTGGCCCGCTCGGCCTGCTTCTCGATTTCCCCCAGCGCGGGCCGCAGGTCGTTGAATGAGCAATACATCGATCCCTCGGCCGGGAGCTTCAACATCCCCCGGAGGTCGGGATGGTCCACCCGGAAGAGCTTCCGGGCATCCGCGACTTCCGGCTTCATGGTCACCTCCATGAGCCACTCGGTGGGACTCAGGGTGCCGCCCCCTTCCAGCGCCACCGATTGGCGGGTGCGAATGACCAGCAAGCTGCTGCGCGCCACCGAATCGAGCGGCTGCACGCGCCCGTTGAGCAGCACCGGGAGCCGTCCAAAACCCGCCGTGTCGAACCCGTCCTTCGCCCGGGGACTCCCCAGTCCGCCCAGGACCCAGAGGGCAAAACCGGCCGTTACCAACCAAGGGAGGTACTTTTTCATGCTTTTCTCCGTCTCACGAATCCGATCAGGTGCGTCATGAACTGCACCACCAACCCCGTCCCGACCAGGCTGCAGGCCAGGTACGGGGTGAGCCAACCCGGGTTGTGCACCACTTGCAAGGTGGACACCTTCCCGTTGCCGGCGTCGGCCATCTGGTACTGGTAATAGGTCTCGCCCCCGTAGCGCAGCGGGGCATTCATCCGAATCAGCACCTCCCGGTCTTCCCCGGTCTCGGGGCGCTGCAGGCGCACGCGGCTGGAGAAGTTGCGGGGAATCTCGGTTCCCATATAGACGTCGTGCCGCGCCTTCAGCAACGTCAGACTGTAGGGATAATAGTGCCGGCTCACGCGCAGGGCGATCTGGTAGCTTTTCTGGCCGTAACTGAAGTCCTGCTTGGCCCCGAGCGCCGAAGAAACCAGCCAGGACCCGACCGGTCCCTGGTCGCCCTCCAACTCGACCACCGCCGCCGGGCTATTGCGCTCCTCGCTACTGGTCGCCACCGGACGCGGGATCAGGTAGAGGCCCCGCCCCACCCCGCGGGTCGCCACCACCGCCACGGCCCCGTTCGTCGGTTGCATCAGCAAGTCGGCGTTGGGCCAGTACTGCTTCACCCGCACCGCGAAGGGCAGTTGCGGGAGGGAGAGCTCGCGGTCTTTGGCCACTAACCGGTCGGGGATGGCCACCACGTTGTTATGGGCCGGGTCGGTCGTGTCCACCACCACCAGCTCGTTGGCCCGGAAGTCCTCCGAGAAGTTCTTCGTCTCGCCTTCCGTCAGACGCATCCCGCTCTCCACCTGGAGCAGGTCCGTCGCCAACTGCCCCAAGAGCAACAACACCAAGCCGCTATGAACCATCAGGAGCCCGGCCTTTTCTTTGCGCAGCCCGAACCGACTGAAATAAGCGGCGACCAGGTTGATGACCAGCACGCCGCCAATGAGGTAACCGCCGGGGTAAACCGGCAGCTTCAAGCCTGTGCCCGGCACGGGCCAGAGGACAAACAGGCTGCGGAAATACTTCGCCTGCGCGGCGTAGAGCCCGATGTTCACCTGGGCGAGCGTGCCGGCGAACACCAGGACCAGCGCCAGCGCCAGGCACACCACCGTCAGGCGAAGCGAGCAGAAGAACTTGACCACCCGGCTAAGGAGCATAACGCGCACTCTCAACGAAGGGAACGAAAGCGGCCTTCTCCCGGGTGACCGCGGCGGCATCACCCATCAGCTTGTAAAACCACGTGTTCCCTCCCCGGGAGACCACCGCAGCGACCAGGGTCTTGGGCGTTTTCTCCCCGCTCAAATCGACCAAGACGACCTTGCCTCCCGGGGTCGTCAGGTCCCGGGTGAGGCCGGCCAGCCCCGCCTCTTCGACCGGAGGCAAACCGATCTGACGCCGCCAGCGGTTGATATTGGCCAACAGACCGCCGGCGTCGCCTGGCAGCGCCACCACGGTGATCTCGGCCGCACCGCCCGCCGGGTCGCCCGCGGTAAACCGCGCGCTCTGCATCGGGCCGGGGGGTGTTTCACCCCAGCCGTGGGGCACCGTCCAGGAGGGCTTGCCCATCGCCGGCATCCCGCCCGACAAATCGGTCCCGCCCATCGGAGGCAAGGCGGGCGCGGCGGCGCTCGGGGCCGCCGCCCCACTGGCGCTGAAGTTCAGGCCCTTCAGGAACTCGACGAAGGTGGCCTTCTGCTGGGCCACCAGCGCGTCGTCGCCCGTCATCTTGAAGAACCACGCCGTCCCGTCGCGATGTTGGATGGCGGCCAGCATCCGCGTCTTGCTGGTCTGTCCCGGCGGCGTGCCGGCCAAGTCAAACAACTCGCCCGCCTGCCCGCCGATCTGGACCGCCTGCCGGTCCTTGGCCATCGCGGCTTCGTCCACGGCCTCCAGGCCCACTTGCCCCCGCCACCGGTTCACGTTGGGCAGCTCACCGCCCGCCATGCCGGGCAAGGGGATGATCGTGACCTGGGCCTTCTGGCCCCCGGCACCGCTGACGGCGAAGTTGCCCACGCGCATGTCCCCCGGTGGCAGTTCTTGCCAACCGGCGGGCAATTTCCATTGGACACCACCCCCGCCCGCCCCGCTGGCCGGGCCGGGATTCATCATGGCGGCCGGCGGGGCGGCGGCCTCCTGATCCTTCGGCGCCTGGTACGAGGTGACAGTCTCGCGCTTGCAGCCGCTGGCCCCCGCGACAACCAGCAGACCCACGGCGGCGGCTCGGTTCAGGGCGCCGAATGTAAAACACGACCGAAAGCTAACATTCACAGGCAATTGTAATCCAAATAACGTGTGCTTGGCAAATGCGCGGCGGGCACTTCGGCCCACCGCTCCCGCCGGAGCGGGAAAGACAGACTGTAACACAGCCGGGCCAGGGAGCAAGCCGCCTGAAGACCCGGCCCGAGGCGGAGGGTGCCCACCTCCGGTTCACCCTGTCCGAACACCCTCCGCTCGCTCGCGTTCGCGGCTCCGTCGAACACCCATCCGGTTCATTCTGTCCGAGCAGCCTGAAGCGCCGGCCCGCCGCCCGCGGACGAGGCGCGTCGAGCCCAGCGGCCCGCCCACGCGGCGCGGCGGCAGCCTTCCCGACCCCGGGGCTCCCTCATTATCGACGTCCGCGCCAACGGCGGCGGGGCGCTGGGCTTCAATACCCGAACGCGGGCCGCCC